>CAZCRP010000086.1:0-9987 GCA_964501055.1 uncultured Acidimicrobiaceae bacterium | reverse complement strand
ATCCCGCGCTGGTCGAGCGCGTCGAGCAGCCGGTCCGTGAAGTGGAGTCCGGCGGTGGGCGCGGCGGCCGAACCCAGCTCCCGCGCATAGATCGTCTGATACCGGTCGGGATCGGCGAGCTGGACCGTGATGTAGGGGGGCAGCGGCACCGACCCGGCGCCCTCGAGCAGCGCTTCGTCTGACACCTCCACGGTCACGACCCCGTCCTCCGGACCGTTCGTGACGACGGCCTGCAGCGTCCCGAAGGTCAGCTCCTGGCCGGGCCGGATGCGCCGCGCCGGCGAGACGAGTGCGGTCCAGCGCCCGTCGCCGAGACGGTCGAGCAGCAACAATTCGATCGCACCCCCCGTGTCCGCCTTGCGCCCCTGCAGCCGGGCGCGGCGCACCCTGGAGGTGTTCACCACCACCAGGTCCTCCGGCGCGAGCAGGTCGGGGAGGTCGGCGAAGACGTGATCGGACATGTCGCGGGTGTCCAGCAGGCGGGCAGAATCCCGCGGCTCGGCCGGGGTCTGGGCGATGGCGTCGACGGGCAGCTCGTAGGAGAACCGGGAGACGTCCATCACACGTCGAGGGAACGCTGCCCGTTCGACGGTGGGTCCACCCCTAGATGTCGGTAGGCGCCCGCGGTGGCGATCCTTCCCCGCGCCGTGCGCTGGATCAGCCCGAGTTGGAGCAAGAAGGGCTCATAGGCGTCCTCCACGGTCTCGGGCTCCTCTCCTACCGCGATGGCGAGCGTGTTGAGTCCGACCGGGCCTCCCGAGAACCGGTGAACGATGGCATCGAGGATGGCGCGGTCGACCTTGTCGAGACCCAGGCCATCGATCTCGTAGACCGCCAATGCCTCGTCCGCCACCCCTTCCCGGATCGTGCCATCGCCTCGCGCCACCGCGTAGTCGTGGACCCTGGCCAGGAGGCGGTTGGCGATCCGGGCGGTGCCCCGGCTGCGACGGGCGATCGCTCTCGCCCCGGTGTCATCGATGTCGGCCTGGAGGATGCCCGCCGAACGGACGACGATGCGATGCAGATCCTCGGTCTGGTAGTAGTCGAGGCGCTCGACGAGGCCGAAGCGGTCACGCAGCGGCGCAGACACCGTGCCGATACGGGTGGTCGCGCCCACCAGGGTGAACGACGGCAGCTCCAACCGGATCGAACTGGCCGCCGGCCCCTTGCCGAGGACGATGTCGAGCTCGAAGTCCTCCATGGCCGGATAGAGCACCTCTTCGACCTGGCGGGGGATCCGATGGATCTCATCGACGAAGAAGACCCCTCCCGGATGCAGGTTGGACAGGATGGCCGCCAGATCCCCCGGCCGCTCCAGCGCCGGACCCGAAGTCTTGGCGATGGAGGTGCCGAGCTCGTTGGCGATGATGGCGGCCAGTGATGTCTTGCCGAGACCCGGCGGGCCGGACAGCAGCACGTGGTCGAGAGGCTTGGCGAGCGTGCGGGCCGCCTCGACCGAGATGCGCAGGCGTTCCTTGACCATCTCCTGACCGATGAACTCGTCCAGTGACCGCGGCCGCAGGGTGAGCTCGATCGTCTCGTCGAGGGTGTCCGCCGTGGCGCCCAGCAGCCCTTCTTCCCTCATCGGCCCAGCGCCCCGAGCGCGGTCCGCACCTGATCGTCGACCGGCAACGAGCGGTCGATCTCCGCGATCGCCTCGCGGATCTCGGCCGGTGAGAAGCCGAGGTTCTCCAGGGCCTGGCGGACCTGGCCACCGCTCGACTCCACCACGTCGGCTTCGAGGTCGCCGAGCCGCGGCTTCAGGTCGAGCACGATGCGCTGCGCGGTGCGCTTGCCGACACCAGGCACGGCCGTGAGGGCGTCGACGTCCTCGGAGGCCACCGCCCGTCGCAGGGCATCACCGGAGAACACGCCCAGGATGGCCAGGGCCACCCTCGGTCCTACTCCCTGGGCGGCGAGCAGGATCCGGAACAATTCCCGGTCGTCCAAGCTGACGAAACCGAACAGCACGAGCGCATCCTCGCGCGCGTGGAGATGGGTGAACACCGTCGTCTCGCTGCCGGGCTGTCCTACGGCCGCCGCGGTCTTGGGGCTCACGTGCAACTCGTATCCGACCCCTCCGACGTCGAGCACCACGCGCTCACCTTCGATCGCCGCCACCCGTCCGTGCAGCCGGCCGATCACAGCCTCGGCCTTACCGGCAGCCGGACGCGCTGCAGGTGGCAGACGGCGATGGCCAGTGCGTCGGCCACATCGGCGGGGCCGGCCACCGACCCCAGCCCGAGACGGCGGGCCACCATCTTCCCGATGGCGGCCTTGGTGGCGGCTCCATCGCCGGCGACAGCCAGCTTCACCTCGTTGGGGCTGTACTCGTGCACCTCCACGCCGGCCCGAGCGGCCGCCAGCATGGCGACACCCGAGGCGCGCCCGACGGCGACCGCGGTCTGGCGGTTCCGATTGGTGAACACCCTTTCCAAGGCAACCACATCGGGTCGATGTTCGAGGATCACTGCCTCCAGGTCGGTCGCCAGTTCGAGGAGCCGGTCCGCCATCGCCCGCGCCGGATCGGTGCGGATGACCCCGGCGGCCACCGCCTCCAGCACGCGGCCGCGTCGCACCAGACCGTACCCGGTCCGGGTCAAGCCAGGATCGATTCCCAGGACGAACATGTGTACGAGAGGGTAGGCGAGGTTCGGCCCGATCCTGCGTCATGGACGCTCAGCCGGCGATCATCGCGGCAAGCGCCGCCAACCACAGCACGTTCTCCCCGACCAGCGTGCGCCCGAAGCGCCGTCCGAAGGCGGCCGCGGTCGGCAGCTCGGCGGACTCCACCGCCGCGACGAGTCCCTTCCAGGCTCGCCGGCCCGCCACCGCGCCCGTGACGAGTGCTCCCAACGCAGCCATGATGCCCAACCCCACCAGCACGGTCGCGCTCCAACCGTCGAGCGCCAGCAACCCGAGGCCGCTCGCGACCGTGACCAACGCACTGCCGATGCCGAGCGGCGCCCCGCGGCCGACGCGTCCGAGCATCTCCTGGGCGGCGCCTCGGCCCGCGGCGATCGACCGGTTGACGTCGCCGGGCAACAGCAACTTGTGGCCGAACCAGGCGGCGGCTGCGGCGACATGGACCACGAGGACTACCGTGCGCATGGGCGTCATTCAAACCGCCGGGTGGCGGCGGCGCTCAGCCGGCCAGCTGTTCCATCAACTCGTCTGAGACGTCGAAGTTCGAGAAGACCTCCTGGACGTCGTCGAGGTCCTCGAGGGCGTCGATGAGGCGCAGGATCCTGCCGGCGACGTCGGCCTCGACTTCGATCGTGGCGGCCGGGAGCTGGGTGACGTCGGCGGATTCGATCTCGATCCCGGCCGCATGCAGCGCCTCGCGGACGGCTGCCATGTCGCCGGGAGCCGACTCGATCTCGAAGCCGTCTCCCGATTCGCGTACATCCTCCGCCCCCGCTTCGAGCGCGGTGAGCAGAATGGTCTCCTCGTCACCGTCCGCCACGATCAAGCCGCGCTGTCTGAACAGGTATGCGACCGAGCCGGGCTCACCGAGGTTGCCCCCATTGCGGGTGATGGTCGAGCGCACGTCGGAGGCGGCCCGGTTGCGGTTGTCGGTCAGCACATGGATGTACATCGCGATGCCACCCGGGCCGTAGCCCTCGTACCAGACGTCTTCGTACGTGACCCCGTCGGCGCCTTCACCGGTCCCCCGTTTGACAGCCCGGTCGATGTTGTCGTTGGGCATCGACGACGCCTTCGCCTTGGCGATGGCGTTCGCCAGCGTGACGTTCATCGTCGGATCGCCGCCGCCCTCGCGGGCTGCCTGTTCGATCGCCCGCGCCAGTTTGGCGAACAGCTTGCCGCGGGCCGCGTCCTGGCGGCCCTTGCGGTGTTTGATGTTTGCCCACTTGGAGTGACCGGCCATCGCAGGTCTCCGCCTCTTGCTCGCGTGGCCGCCCTGACGGAAACGGTGCCGCCCGGCCGGCTGGACACGATGGTACCGCCGCCGCCCGAGGACTACATCCCGATCGCCCTGCCGTAGGCGGCGATCCATCGCCCGAGCACGACACCCCAGTCGAAGTCGGCCACTCGTGCGCTCGCGCATTGCGCGTGCCGTCTCACTTCGGTGGCGTCCCCGAGGAGTGCCACGAGCGCCTCCCTCAGCGGACCGGCCGCGCCGGCCGGGACGAATGTGCCGCACTCGCCCAGCACGTCCCGAAACGCCGCCAGGTCCGAGGCGATCACCGCCGCCCCCGCCGCCATCGCCTCGGCCACCACGATGCCGAAGCTCTCGCCGCCGGTATTGGGCGCGACGTGGATGCTGGATGAGGTCAGCAGGGTGCGTTTGGCGTCCTCGTCCACCCGCCCGACGAAGCGCACCCCGGGCGGTGCCTCGTCCCGCTCCGCTCCGATCACCACCAGTTCGGCCGCAGGCACAGCTGCCTGGACTCCGACCCACGCGGCCAACAACACGTCGAGGCCTTTGCGAGGATCGTCACGGCCCAGGAACGTGACCCGGCTCGCGACACGCCGAGCCTCCGGGCGGGCATAGGCCGCCACGTCGAGACCGTTGGGAATGACCTCCACCTGGCCCCACCGGCGGGGGATCCCCGCAGAGGCGACCGCGGACACCGCGGTGACGACCGAACGGCGCATGCCACGATCGACCATCCGCCCTCCGGTCCGGTAGAGGACGGCCGCCCACCTCGGAGCGTCGGCATGGAACGTCACGACTCGTGGGAGTCGGAGACGCATCGCCGCCAGCGACACCAACGGCATCAACGGCTCGTGAACATGGAGCACGTCGGCGTCCTGGGTGGCGTCGCGGACGCGGGCGAACACGGCAGGGGACAGCGACACCGGGGCCACCGAGTCGTTGGCCTTGACCGGCACCGAGGAGCCGACGGAGCGGACTTCACAGCGCCCGGCCACGGCGCCCGGATCGCCCGGCGCGACGAGCCATGCTCGGTGGCCGCCACCGGCGAGACGCTCCACCAACTCGATCGACAGCTGCTGCACACCACCCGCACGCCCCACGTCGTAGGGACAGACGACCGCGATCTTCAATCCGCCGGCTCCAGGTCACTCGGCCAGTTCGGCTGCACCAGGTGCCATTGGGCGGGCTCGGCGAGGATCAACGACTCCAGCTCCTTGGCGAGCGATTGGGTGGTTGCCATGATCCGCGCCTTGCGGTCCGGTCCGGGCGCGACCTCGATCGGCGGCCGTATGACCACGTGGTGACCGGTCCCGTGGAAATAGGTCGCGGCCGCCAGCAGCGGAGCGCCGGTTCGCTCGGCGAGCGACGCCGGGCCGCCCGGCATCGTCGTCTTCTCCCCCAGGAACTCGACCTCGACCCCGCGCCGTCTCAGATCGCGGTCGCACAGCAGCGCCACCGCCCCATTCCGACTGATCACGCCCTCCAGTTCGCGCATCACGTGCGTCGCGCCGGTCGCCAGCACGATTCCGATCCCCATCGAGTTACGCATGCGAACGAACCAATCCCTGATGCGGGTGTTGCGCAGGTTCTCCGCCACCGCCACGACCTCGATCCCGACCCGTGACGCCACCGGCGCCGCGTACTCCCAGTTCCCCATGTGGGGCAGGGCGATGACCATCCCTCGGCCGCCATCCCTCGCCTCCTCGATGTAGTGGAGGCCTTCGACCGTCGTCCGCGCGTCGACCTGGGCACGGCGGCGGGGGCGGATCCAGAGCGCTTCCGCCCAGTAGCGGCCATAGGCGGCGTACACGTCCCGCACATGCCGGCTCCGTGCCTCGAGGGGTATGCCGAGCCGGGCGGCATGACGCTCGACCATGCGACGACGGCCCGAGTCGAAGCGGGCGACGATCCTGCCCACCAGTTCGCCCACCGCGACGGCGACCCCGTGCGGAAGGATCCCCACGAGTCCCATCCCCAGCCGCACCGCCAGGTACGCCGCCACGGCTCAGTTCTCGATCTTGGCGTAGGTCGACCAGAAGCGCTGCCCGGCGGTGAACCACACCGCCGCCACGAACACCCACAGCATCGGTTCGATCAGGCCGGTGAGGAGACCAAGCGTCACGAGGATGACGCGCTCCGCCCGCCCCATCAACCCGCCCTTTCCGTCCAAGCCGACACTCTCGGCCTTCGACCGCATGTACGGGACCAGCAGCGAGCCTCCGAGCGCCAACAGCGACAGCAGCAAGATCCGCACCTCGCCCCGCTGGCTCACCGCCAGCCCGGTGAGGACCGCGATCTCGCCGAGCCGGTCGACGGTCGAGTCGAGGAACGCCCCCCGGGTGCTGACCTTGTTCGATGCCCGCGCCACGGAGCCGTCGAGGCCGTCGAGCGCCGCCCCCGCCAACGCCACCAAGGCGCCGGAGACGAGCATGCCGAGCCCGATGAGGACGGAACCCGCGATCGCCACGACCAGGCCGAAGACGGTCATGAAGGTCGGCGTCACCCCGATTCGGGCGAGGAACTTGCCGATCGGCTCGAGAATCCCTTGGACACGGGGCCGCACCCGCATGTCGATCATTGCGGCAAGCTACCACGCACATCCGCTCCCGACCGCGGCCCGCCCCTCCCCCACGCCACTCACGGCTGCCGGGGTCTAGGGTCGGGCGCGTACGCACCGCCCGCCCCACGTCGATCCGAAGGAGGTACTGGTGATCCCGGAGAAGATCCGCAACGTCGCTCTCGTCGGCCACGGTGGAAGTGGCAAGACCTCACTGGCCGAAGCCCTGCTCAACGTGGCGGGGGTCACCTCCCGCCTCGGTTCGGTCGATGCCGGTACCTCGATCCTCGACCACACGCCGGAGGAACAAGAGCGCAAGATCTCGCTCGAGCTCGCCACTGCCGTCCTCGAGTGGAAGGGCCACCGCATCAACCTGATCGACACTCCCGGTTATGCCGATTTCGCGGGAGACGCCCGGGCGGCGCTGCGAGCCGCCGACCTGGCGCTGTTCGTGGTCTCGGCGGTCGATGGCGTCGAGGTCGGAACCGAGTTGATGTGGCGGGCTGCCGAGGAGGAGGGAATCCCGCGCGCCATCATCGTCACCAAGCTCGACCGTGAGCGGGCCAGCTTCGATCGGACGCTGGCAGAGCTGCGGGAGGCGTTCGGAAAGCGCGTCGCGCCCATCCAGGTGCCGATCGGAGCCGAAAGCGAGCTGCGTGGGATCGCCCGTGTCGTGTCGGGGCGTTGCTACGGATACTCGACGGGCGCCAAGACCGGTTCCCCGATCGACACCCCCGCCGAACTCGAGGACCTGATCTCGCAGACCCACACCTCGCTCATCGAATCAGTGGTGGAGAGCGACGAGGCCCTGATGGAGGCGTACTTCGAAGGGATTGAGCCCGACCGGGAAGTGGTCGTCGGCACGATCCACCAGGGGATGCTCGACGCCGAGATCTTCCCTGTCCTCGTGGCTTCGGCAACCAAACTCGTGGGCATCGACCTGTTCGCCGAGTTTCTCGTCGACTTCGCGCCCAACCCTCTCGAGCGGCTGGTCCCGCCGTTGGAGGCGGGCGATCTCCAGCCCACCGCCGACGGACCTACCGTCGCCTTCGTCTTCAAGACCTTCTCCGATCCCTTCCTGGGAAAGATCTCGATGTTCCGCGTCTACAGCGGGTCCGTGAAGCACGACCAGAATCTGGAGATCGCCGGACGCGACACGGTGCGGATGCACAACTTGTTCCGCATGCAGGGCAAGGACCACACCGATGCCGATGAGATCCTTGCCGGCGGCATCGGGGCGGTCGCCAAGATCGAGTCGGTCACCACGGGTGACACGCTCCGCACACCGGGTTCGGATGTGCGCCTCGCCTCCGTCGCGTACCCGCGACCCGTGATGGAGCTGGCCATCGAGCCCCGCTCGAACCAGGACGACGAGAAGCTGTCGATCGCCCTGACCAAGGCGCAGGAAGAGGACCCCACCATCTCGGTCGAACGCCGGGCGGAGACACACGAGACGATCCTCGCCGGCCTCGGCGACATGCATCTCGACGTCACCCTCGACCGCATCGCCCGCAAGTACGGGGTGGCCGTCGACACCCACGCCCCCACCATCCCCTACCGCGAGACGATCACCGCCACCGCCTCGGCGGAGGGCAAGCACAAGAAGCAATCGGGGGGCCGGGGCCAGTTCGCGGTCGCGTTCGTCAAGTTCTCCCCCCGGCCGCGGGGAGCGGGCTATGAGTACATCGACGCCGTCAAGGGTGGGTCGATCCCCCGTCAGTTCATCCCCGCAGTGGACAAGGGCGTCCAAGAGGCGCTCGCGCGCGGCATCCTCGCCGGCTATCCGGTGGTGGACATCAGCGCCGAGGTCTACGACGGCAAGTACCACTCGGTCGACTCCGACGAGATGTCGTTTCGCATGGCTGGGATCCAAGCCGTGCGGGCGGCGGCGCCATCATTGCGTCCAGTGCTCCTCGAGCCGGTCGCCCGCTTGACCGTGCGGGTTCCTGAGGAGCACACCGGGGATATCATGGGCGACATCAACGCCAAGCGGGGCCGGGTGCTGGGCATGGACACCGACAGCTCGCTTCGGGTGATCACCGCAGAGGTTCCCTTGGCCGAGGTGCAGCGGTACGCGATCGATCTCCGCTCGATGACGAGCGGGCGCGGATCCTTCGAGGTGGAAATCGACCACTACGAAGAGGTCCCGCACCAGGAGGCGCAGAGGATCATCGCCGCCGCTCAGGAGGCCGACTGAGCGAAAGGGACGAGACATGCCTGAGGTGACGATCAGCTACGGCGACCGCCAGGTCAGCTATCCGGTCCACGAGGCAACGGACGGGAACAGCGGCGTCGACGTCTCGGCGCTGCGCTCCGATCTCGGTCTGGTGACCCTCGATCGGGGCTTCGGCAACACCGCCGAGAGCCCGAGCGCGGTCTCCTACATCGACGGCGAAGAAGGCGTGCTCCGGTATCGCGGCTACCCGATCGAGCAACTGGCGGAACAGTCGACGTTCCTCGAGGTGGCGTATCTCCTGAACTACGGCGAGCTGCCCTCTGCCGCCGACCTCGCGGGCTACGAGGAGTCGATCCGCCGCCACACCTTGCTGCGGGAGGACATGAAGCACCTGTTGGAGGCCTTCCCGCACCGGGCACACCCGATGCAGATCCTCGCCTCGGCCGTGTCGGCGATGGCCACCTACTACCCGGATGCGCTCGATCCGAAGGATCCCGAGTCGGTCGACATCTCGGCGCGGCGTCTCATCGCCAAGGTGCCGACCATGATCGCCTGGGCCTACAAGTACGGCGTGCACCAGCCATACATGTACCCGTCGAACGAACTCGACTACACCGCCAACTTCCTCCAAATGATGTTTGCCGTGCCGGCGGAGGACTACGAGGTGGATCCGGTGGTGGCCAAGGCGCTGGAGGTGCTGCTCATCCTCCATGCCGATCACGGCCAGAACTGTTCCTCCTCGGCCGTGCGTCTGGTGGGGTCGGGGGAGGCGAACATCTTCTCGTCGGTCTCCGCCGGGATCCACGCCCTCAGCGGTCCGCTCCACGGCGGCGCCAACCAGGCGGTGCTGGAGATGCTGGAGCGGATCGTCATGTCGGGCGACAGCCTCGAGTCCTACGTCGCTCGAGCCAAGGACAAGGACGACCCGTTCCGGCTCATGGGGTTCGGCCACCGGGTGTACAAGAACTTCGATCCCCGGGCGCGGATCATCAAGCAGGCAGCCAACGACGTGCTCGACCAGCTGCACGTGGTCGACCCGATGCTCGAGGTGGCGATCGAACTCGAGCAAGTGGCATTGGACGACGAGTACTTCCTGGAGCGCAAGCTGTACCCCAATGTCGACTTCTACTCCGGGATCATCTACCGGGCGATGGGGTTCCCGACCGAGATGTTCACGGTGCTCTTCGCCCTCGGGCGCCTCCCCGGCTGGATCGCCCAGTGGCGGGAGTTGAGCTCGGATCCCCGCAGTCGCATCTTCCGCCCCCGCCAGGTCTACGTCGGCGCCGGGTCCCGCGACTACGTGCCCGTCGATCAGCGCTGATCGCTCGGGGACGAGCGCGCGGCCCCGTCGGC
>CAZCRP010000085.1:0-10020 GCA_964501055.1 uncultured Acidimicrobiaceae bacterium | reverse complement strand
GCCTTCTCGTCGGTGGGTCACATGGGATTCGTGATGCTCGGGATCGCCACGCTCACCGACGTCGGGATCAACGCCGCCATCATCGGCATGGTCGCCCACGGGCTCATCACCGGCCTGCTGTTCTTCCTCGCCGGCTCGATGTCGCACCGCTACCACACCAGGGAGATGGCGCGGCTGGGCGGCAACCAGAAGCTGATGCCGGTGATGGGCGGCATCTTCGCCTTCACCGCGTTCGCCTCGCTCGGGCTCCCCGGCCTCGCCGGGTTCTGGGGCGAGTTCATGTCGCTGCTCGGCGCCTACAACCCGCTCGAGTCGTTGCGGGCCGACTACCTGGGGCTGTTCCGCACCGCGATGGTGCTGGGGGCGGTCGGGACGGTTCTCACTGCCGGCTACATGCTGTGGATGCTGCAGCAGGTCAACCTCGGGGAACCGGGCGAGGAGTGGGTCGGCAAGGACTTCCACGACGTCGACCGCTACGAGATGACCGCCTGGGTGCCGATCATCGTCCTGATCGTCGTGATCGGCTTCTATCCCAGGGTCGTGCTCGGAGCGACCACCGATGCGGTCGTGTCGCTGGTGAACACCGCGTTCGGTGAGGGCGCCGCCACCACTGCCGCCGTCACCGACGTGTTGGGGAGCTGATGAGCTGGGAGATCGACTGGCTGGCGCTCGCGCCCGAAATCGTCATCGTCGCGACGATGCTCGGGGTGCTGGCGCTCGATCTCGTGCTGCCGCGCCCGCTCAAGTACTGGACCGCCACGCTGGGGGTGCTGGGCCTCACCTTCGCCGCCATTCCCCTGATCATCATGGCGGTCGACGACGTGGGAACCCGGTCGATGTTCGACGGCTCGTTCGTGGTGGACGAGTTCGCCCTCGTCCTCAAGGGGCTGTTCCTCGTCGCCGGCTACATCACGCTCCTCATGTCGGTCTCCTACGTCGAGTCGGACCGCTACTACCAGGGCGAGTACTACTTCCTGCTCCTCACCTCCATCCTCGGGTCGGTCGTCATGGCCTCCGCCCGCGATCTCATCATCCTCTTCATCGCCCTCGAGTTGACCACCGGCCCCCTCTTCATGCTGGCCGGGTGGCGCAAGGGCGACCTGCGGTCCAACGAGGCATCGCTCAAGTTCTTCATCCTCGGGGTGTTGTCGACCGCCATCCTGTTGTGGGGCATGTCGATGCTCTACGGCATCACCGGCTCCGTCGACTTCGTGACCATCTCCGACAGTGTCGCCCTGATCGCCGGCGGATCCGTGCCCGACTTCGAACCGCTGCTGGGCGTCGCCGTCCTCTTCATCGTCATCGGGTTCGCGTTCAAGGTGTCGGCGGTGCCGTTCCACTTCTGGGCGCCGGACACCTACGAAGGGTCTCCCACTCCGGTGACGGCGTATCTGTCCGTGTCGTCCAAGGCGGCCGGCTTCGTCGGGCTGTTCGTGATCGTGTACGTGGCGCTGCCTTCGGCGGTGAACATCTGGGGCCCGGCGCTGTGGCTGCTGGCGGCGCTGTCGATGACGGTGGGGAACCTCTCCGCCCTCCGCCAGGACAACATCGTCCGCCTGCTGGCGTACTCGTCCATCGCCCAGGCCGGCTTCATGCTCGTCCCCTTCGCGGCGGCCGCCGTCGCCGGCGGCGAGCAACTGGCGGTCGGGCTGGAGGCGACGGTCATCTACCTCGTCATCTACGCCCTCATGAACCTGGGTGCCTTCGCGGTCGTCATTCAGGCGGCCCGCCGCACCGGAACCGGCTCGATCGAGGGCTGGGCAGGCCTCGCCAAGCTCGATCCGCGCCTCGGCGTGCTGATCGCCGTCTTTTTCTTCAGCCTCGCCGGCATCCCGCCGCTGGCCGGGTGGTTCGCCAAGTTCATCATGTTCCAGTCGGCGATCACCGCGGGTGGTTCGGCCGGTGTCTGGCTGGCGGTGATCGCCGCCGTCAACGCCGTCATCGCCCTCTACTACTACGCCCGGGTGGCGAAGACCGTCTGGTTCGACGCCCCGCCGGAAGGCGCCGAAGTGGCCACGGAGGCGCCGGCCGGCTCGCTGAGCCTGGCCATCGGGCTCACCGCCTTCGCGACGGTGGTGGTGGGTATCTACCCCCCGATCTCCACCTTCTTCGGCGAGGCCACCCGCACACTCCTCGCCGCCGCCGCCGGCGGCGGCTGACTGGTTTCTTAGCGGGGCAGCGCGTCACAACTGACGCGTTTCGCGTACCAGAACGGGGATTTCGTCACTGCGCGATCGAGCGGAGGCCGTGCTCGTGCTCGAGGATCGAGTACAACGTGTGGTCGACCCACACCCCGTTGATGCGGAGCTCTTCACGCAGCACACCTTCGCGTGTGAAGCCGAGCTTCTCGGCGACCCGCTCGCTGCCCCGATTGCCGCTGGCGATGCGCAGCGTGACCTTGTGCAGACCCAGGTGCATGAAGCCTTTGTCCAGGATGGCGGCCGTCGCCTCCGTGGCGATTCCCCGGCCGGCATGGTCGCTGCGGACCCAGTATCCGACCTCACCCGTGCGTCCGAAGCGGGACAAGTGCCAGATCGAGATGTTCCCGAGATGGTGGGATGGATGGGAACGGAGTCGGATGGCGAAGTCGAAGGCCTTGGCCTCCTTCCATGCTCCGATCGAGTCACGGATATAGGTGGCGGCGTCCTCGCGGGTGTACCCGGCGTGCGCCCAGGGGAGGAACTCGGAGAGCTGCGGGAGCGAGCTCTCGATCGCGTCGTATACGGCGTCGGTGTCGCGCCGGGTGAAACGTCGGAGAAGGAGTCGATCGGTGGTGATCCGTTCCGGGATCATCCGGACAGACTATCCGCCCGTAGGATCCCGCCGGTGTGGGATCGCCTCGTTCTCCTTCCGCATCCGCCCTCGCCGACCAGCGTGCCCATGGCTGCAGTGCTCGCGCCGTTGTTCGAGGACAGTGAGGGCGACGTCCGGGTCGTGCTCACGAAGCGGCCGGAGACGATGCCCACCCATGCCGGGCACCTCGCGTTTCCCGGCGGGCGACCGGATCCCGGCGACGACGGACCCGTGTCCACCGCGCTGCGCGAGGCACACGAGGAAGTGGGCATCGAGCCATCCGCGGTCGAGGTGCTCGGGTTCCTGCCGGCGGTGGACACGGTGTCGTTCTCGTTGATGGTCGTCCCAGTGGTGGGCCGACTCGTCACCGAGCCTGTGCTCGTGGCATCGCCGCGCGAGGTGGACAAGATCCTGCTGCCGCGACTGGTCGACCTCGCCAACGACACCGGTTGGCGATGGGAGGAGTGGAGGGGCCGCAAGGTGTGGTTCTACGAGATCGATGGCGAGGTCCTGTGGGGTGCAACCGCCTGGATGACCCGCACCATGCTGGGACTGGCGACGTGAGGATCCTCGCCCGTCCCCGTCACCTCGGCTCGACGTGGTTCGAGTTGACGTCCGACGCCGGCCCGTTCGGCGAGCTCCAGGTGCGGTGGCTGCGGCGGCGAGCCGCCTCGATGACCGTCGACTACTCCGCATACGACCTCGTCTGGGTGGGCGGCGGCCGGTGGGAGCTCCGCCGCCAGGGACTGCCGGATGTCGTCGCCCGGTTCGGACGCACCCGCCCACTGTCGCATCGCCACGAGATTCTCTGGGACGGGCACCGGCTGGAGATCCGCCGCATCTTTCCCCGGCTGCGCCTCCATCTGTTCGTCGCCGACGAGGAGGTCGGGTGGGTCAGGCCCCGGCGGCCCTTCCTCACCAGCCTGGAGGTCGAGCTGCCCGCCGGCTTGCCGTCCTTTGTCGCCGGTCTCGTCGTGTGGGCGGCCGTCAGGATGCGTCGAGCGGAGTCGTGACTCAGCGACCGAGCCGCAGCAGGCCAACGACGAGACCATCCATCAGCGCCTCCCACGACGCCTCGATCACGTTCTCGTGGACGCCGATCGTGCCCCATGACGCCTCGGCGGCGGAGGTCTCCAAGAGCACCCTCACCTTCGCGGCGGTGCCATCCGACGAGTCGAGCACCCGGACCCGGTAGTCGGTCAGCCGCAGTTGGTCGATCTCGGGATACACGGTCCGCAGCGCCGAGCGAACCGCCTGGTCGATGGCGTTCACCGGGCCGTTTCCTTCGCCGGTCGTCACCACCCGTCGACCTCCGACCTGGAGTTTGACCGTCGCCTCCGCCACGACCTGTTCGTCGGCGCGACGCTCGACGAAAGTCCGGAACGACTCCAGCTGGTAGAAGTCCTGGTGCCAGCCGGTCATCTCGCGGACCAGCAGTTCGAAGGATCCGTCGGCGGCGTCGAACTGGTATCCCTCGTGTTCCAGCTCTTTGACCTTCTCCAGCACCTGGGTGGCGAGCTCGTCGGTCATCTCCAGGCCCAACTCCTTGGCCTTCGAGTGGATCGATGCCCGGCCCGCCTGCTCGCTGACGACCATCCGTGTGTAGTTGCCGACGCGCTCCGGCCGAGTGTGCTCGTAGGCATCCGGCCTCCGGGCGAGGGCCGATGTGTGCAGGCCGGCCTTGTGCGTGAACGCCGAACCGCCGACATACGGGCGGTGGGGGTCGAGGGTGATGTTCACGACCTCGGCGATGTGGTGGCTGATCGGCGACAGCATGCCCAGTTGGTGGTCGGAGACCACCGGCAGTCCCATCTTGATCGCCAGATCGGGGATGATCGAACACAGATCGGCGTTGCCCGTCCGCTCCCCGTACCCGTTGATGCATCCCTGGATCTGGCGCACACCGGCGGCGACAGACGCCAGCGACGAGGCCACCGCGCAACCGGCGTCGTTGTGGAAGTGGACGCCGAGCGAGGGCTGGCCGAGAGCGGCCGTAACCTCGGCGATGGTCGCCGTGACCTCGTGGGGAAGCATCCCTCCGTTGGTGTCGCACAGGACCAGGCGTTCTGCTCCCGCGTCTGCCGCCGTGCGGAGCACGGCCACCGCGAACGCGGGGTCGCTGCGGTACCCGTCGAAGAAGTGCTCTGCGTCGAAGAAGACTCGTCTTCCGTGCGCCTGCAGGAACTCGATCGACTCACCGACCATCCGCAGCCCCTCGTCGAGGTCGGTGCGCAGCGCCTCCCGCACGTGGTAGTCCCACGCCTTTCCGACGATGCAGATCACTTCGGTCTCGGCGGCGAGCAGCGCCGCCAGTTGGGGGTCATCCTGGACCGAGAGCCGCGGTCGTCGGGTCGAGCCGAATGCCGTGAGCGTGGCGTGCTGCAGGTCGAGTTCGGTGCGGGCCCGGCGGAAGAACTCGTCGTCCTTGGGAAGCGCCCCCGGCCAGCCGCCTTCGATGTAGCCGACACCGAGGTCGTCGAGCAGTCTGGCCACCCGCAGCTTGTCGTTGACGGTGAGCGAGATCCCCTCCTGCTGCGAACCGTCGCGAAGGGTGGTGTCGTAGATCTCGAGTTCAGTGGTCATCTGCTCCTCCGGAGCCCCTTGCCGGTTCGTCTCCCTGTGGCCCTCGCGGCCAACAAAAAACCCCCTGCTCTTCGCAGGAGGTCTCGGACACACGCCGGCTCGAGGCGTGTGTCTAGTGGCGAATGATGATGGTGGTCGGTACGAACATGTGGAACCGGCAGTATGCCCACCACGTCCACCCGACGCAACACGCGTCCTCCGCTGTCCTTCCCCTCACCGGGTCACGCGACACCACCGATCGCCGTTTTCGTCTGCGCCGCGCGTCACAAATGACGCGCGGCCCCGCTAAAAAGCCGGGGGAGGGTGTCGATTGGGGGGAGGGTTGTTCGTATAGGGGGTAGAAAGCGGGCCGGCACCGGGTCGGTTCGGGAGAAGGAGAGACTCATGACGCAGTACCTGCTGTCCGTGCACTACGTGGACGGTGTGGGGGCGACACCCGCCGAGGAGATGGAGGAGGCATACCGCGACGTCGACGCGCTGAACACCGTGCTCCAGGAACAGGGGGTGTGGGTGTTCGCCGGAGGGCTGCACGAGCCGAGCACCGCCACCGTCGTCCGGGTCGAGAACGGCGAGACCCTGATCACCGACGGTCCGTTCCCCGAGGCGAAGGAGCAGATCGGAGGATTCTGGGTCCTCGAGTGTCCCGACCTCGACGCCGCCCTCGACTGGGCGGCCAGGGCCTCGGTCGCCTGCAAGGCGCCGGTCGAGGTGAGGCCGTTCCAGGACGATCCCGCCGACTGATCCGGTGGTCGAGACGGGCGAGATCGAGCGCCTCTTCCGTCAGCTGTCGGGGAGGGCGGTTGCAACCCTGATCCGCCTCTTCGGCGACGTCACCGTCGCCGAAGAGGCTGTCCAGGAGGCGTTCCTGGCCGCCCTGCGAGTGTGGCCCGAGCGGGGAGTCCCACCCAGTCCGGAGGGCTGGATCATGGTGACCGCCCGCCATCGGGCGATCGACAGGATCCGACGTGAATCGACCCGCGACGAGCGACATGCCGCAGCTGTCATGCTGACCGCCGGCGACGACCACCCAGCGGACACCGGTTCCGTCCACGACGACCAACTCCGGCTCATCTTCCTGTGCTGTCATCCGGCGCTGGCGTTGCACGCCAGGGTGGCGCTCACCCTGCGACTCGTCGCCGGGTTGCAGACGCCGGAGATCGCCAGGGCGTTCCTCGTCTCCGAGGCGACCATGGCGCAGCGGCTCGTGCGTGCGAAGCGCAAGATCCAGGCGGCCCGGATTCCGTACCGCATCCCTGCTGACACCGATTTGCCGGAGCGGCTGGCCGCCGTGCTGGCGGTCGTCTACCTGGTGTACAACGAGGGGCACACCGCCAGCGCCGGAGGCTCGCTGGCCCGCGACGAGTTGTGCGACGAGGCTGTCCGGCTGGCGCGGTTGCTCGTCGAACTCATGCCGGACGAGCCGGAGGTGGTCGGCCTCCTTGCGCTGCTGCTGCTCTCCCAGTCCCGCCGGCCGGCCCGCATCGACGACGACGGGCTGCTGGTCCGCCTCTCCGACCAGGATCGGACGCGGTGGGACCGGCAGTTGATCGAGGAGGGCCAGGCACTGGTGAAGGCGTGTCTGCGTCGGAACCGTCCCGGTCCGTATCAGATCCAAGCGGCGATCGCCGCGGTGCACAGCGACGCCGGCCAGGCGTCCTGCACCGACTGGCTCCAGATCGTCGCCCTCTACGACCAGCTTCTCGCCCTGACGCCCTCACCGGTCGTCGCCCTCAACCGGGCGGTGGCAGTGGCCGAGCTGGACGGCGCCCAGGTGGCGCTGGCGGCACTCAACGGGTTGGACATGGCGGAACACCACCTCTTCCACGCCGCCAGGGCCGAGATGCTGGGGCGGCTCGGGCGCACCGAGGAAGCGCGGGCGTGCCTTGACCGGGCGCTCGCGATGACGAACAACCAGGCGGAACGCGAGTTCCTGCGCCGACAGCGCACAGCCCTGTTCGAAGGGCTCTGACGACGACGGCCGGGCAGGGTGCGCCGAGGAGGATCTCCCGCACCCGGCTGCGCCCGGTCGCGAGCACCGTCCGATCCTACGGGCAGGCTGTTCGCGCGGGAACTCGGACGCGGTCGACACTCCGTTCGGTCGGCGACGCCGAAATCGACGCAGATTTCTCCCGAACGTGGCATAACCATTCGACGTGTCCACTCGTCTGACTCCTGAACAACCATCCACAGGAGGCACGAGACGTGTGCACACCATCGAATCGCTCTACCGAGAGCACGCCAGGGCGGTCTTCGCCTTCCTGCTCTCGCTCTGTCGGGACCGGGCCCTGGCCGAGGATCTCACCCATGACACCTTCGTCAAAGCCACCCGGTCTCTCAGTGGTTTCCGGGGCGGGAACGCGCGGTCGTGGCTGTTCACGATCGCCCGTTCCGTCTTCATCGACCACACGCGACGACGACGTCCGGCGCCCATCGAGCCGGATGACATGGCGGGACGGCCCGAGCGGGACATCGAGGAGCGGGACATGATCGACGCCGTTCTCGCCCGCCTTCCGGCGCGCCAGCGCATGGCGCTCTTGCTGGTCGACCACGCCGGCCTGTCCTATGCGGAGATGGCGGCCGTGGTCGGCACGTCCCCTGAAGCTGCCAAGGGCCTGCTCCACCGGGCCAGGGTCGGCTTCCGCACCACCTACCAGGAGATGGACTCATGACCAACGAACACATCATCGATCGACTCGACGGTTATCTCGCCGGTGACCTCTCCGACGAGGAGCGCGCCGGGGTGGACCGTCACCTCGCAGGCTGTCAGGCGTGCCTGGCCGCCCTGCGGGAGGCCGAACCGGTCGACCTCGACGATCTGGCGCTTCCGTACGACGACGGTCTGCAGCGCACCGTCCGCCGGGCGCTGACGCGCACGGCGGTCGATGCCGCCGCCCTCACCGTCATCGTGCTGGTGGTGGGGGTCTTGCTGTCGCTCTTCGTCGTCCAGCCGCTCCTGATCAACCGATCCGACCGCGCCGCGGTGGCGACGCGAGCCATCTACGAGGCGCCGATGCTGTTCAACCCCGGCGTCGAAGTCCCCGAGTTCCGGATCGCCCCGGGGCTGATGGATCGCACCGCCACCGCCTCCCCGCAGATCCAACTCGGGTCAGGCACCCAGGAGACGGCGCAGGCCTCGGGCCGGGTGGGGCTGTTCCGGCTGAGTCTCGACTGGGGGATCCGCCGCGGCACGACCCCGGTGGGCGTGCGCGACGTGCTTCCGGGGCTCGATCAGGGGACGGTCGTGACCGTGGCCGTCGTACCGCCCCAGCCGCTGTCGATCACCGCCGCCCAGCAGCTGGCGGACGACCCCGGGCACGACGTCCGGCTGACATGGGTCGGCTTCGACGTGATCTCGTCGGTGTTCGGGACCGTGGGGTATCCGCTGTGCATGTACGACGCGCACATCAGCGACGAGTTGTTCGCCGCCTCGAGCGCCGGATTCAGCGGCTCGGGCACCGGGATCCCGCCGTCGGTGGAACGGGCCCTGGAATCGGCGCGCCGCGCTCTCGATGTGATCGCCTCCCAGCGCGAAGTGGCGGCGGCGATGGCCGGCGGGGATGGCGGGGCGATGGAGTCGCTGGCCGCGGCGATGGCAGGTGAGCGCCACGTGACCACCGTGGTGGTCACCGGGCCCACTCCCGAGGTCATCGCATTCCTGGACGACCTCGGGGTGGACGACGGTGAGGTGCTGGCGGTCGGCTTCTACTCCTGGGGTTCGGCGGTCTGCGGGCGATGACCATTGTCCCGCAGCAGGCGGATCACGCGGTACCCGCGCTCCTCCTCGACGACCAGGACGTCGGTGGTGTCGAGGGAACGGAGGAGCGGCGCCAACTCGTCGGGCGCCACCACCCTTCCCTCACCCGCCGACTGCCACTCCGACACCCGGACGCCGAGGTCGGAACGGAGCGACGTTGCGACGTCCGGGGAACCGACGAAGGTGATGCGCTCCACGATGATCGGCGCGGGCTCTTCGTCGTGGCCGCGACCGGCCGCCCATCGCCGATAGTGGTAGCCGGTCACCAGTCCGGTGGCGACGACGAACCCGAGAGGCCCCCGGATGCCCTCGACGATGCCGCTGAGGGTGTCCCCTTCGAGCAGGCCTTCCAGCAGCCGATACACGAGGTAGATCAGGGCGATGGCCCCCGAGATCCCGGCCACGCCGGCCAGGAGCGTCAGGTAGGTCCGCTGGACGGTGGTGCCGGTGTCGGGGTCGGGATGCCGATCGGGTCGCCAGGCCAGCCACCAGACGGGGGCACCGACCGCCAGCGCCGCCAGGCCGCCCCACAGCAACTCGTACTCGTTGCGCGCGGCAAAGGTCGGCGTTGCCAGGGCCAGCGCGCCGTTGACCAGGACGCCGATGCCGACCGCCAGGGAGATCAGTGACAGGCCGGCAATGATGTGACGCGCGATCCTCTCCTCCTTCTCGCCGGTCAGCAGGGCCGTGTGGTAGCGCCACACCAGGAACCCGATGGCCATCCCTCCGACTGCGCCCCCGAATCCGGTCACGTCGAAATCGCCGGTGATCGAGTTGAGGGCGAGGGCGACGAGCGCCACGGTCCCGCCGAGCCCGAGCAGCGCGCCGCCACCGACACCGATGGCCAGCAGCAGCCCGGCGCGCGACAGCCGATCTGCCGCGGCGGGGCT
>CAZCRP010000084.1:0-10066 GCA_964501055.1 uncultured Acidimicrobiaceae bacterium | reverse complement strand
CACGCTTCGATGGCTTCGGCCATACCCGCTCGGTCCCGGCGGCCGCCGGCGAGCTCGAGCGCCCGCAGCGCCGCCTCGCGCGCCTCGCCGAGCTCCCCGCGCGCGCGGTGTACCTCGCTGAGAGCAAGCAGCGCGTCGACATGGCCGAGGACGGTCCCGGCGTCGACCGCGGACCGCGCCAGCTCGAGAGCCCGGTCGGGGTCGTCATCGACCACCACCCGCGCCAAGCCGGCCGTCGCCGGCACCAGCCCTTGTTGGTCCCCGACCGGTCCGAGCACCGCCCGCGCCTCTTCGTAGGCGGCGCGGGCAACGACATGGTTGCCCCGTATCCGGGCGACGTCGCCTCTCGCCGCCAAGCCGTACGCGACCTGACGCGACCCGAGTTGCTCCCAGATGGAGTGGGCCAGCTCGAAGTCGGCCGCCGCCTCGTCGATCTGGCCGAGTCCGAGCCGGGCGTGGCCACGGTTGTTGGTCGAGAGTGCTCGCAACGCCATGTAGCCGCTGAGATCGGCGAGATTCAAGGCGACGTCGCACTCGGCGATCGCCGCGTCGAACGCGCCCTCCTCCAAGAGCCGCGAACCGCGGTTGACATGGATGCGGATCTGCTGCAGCACGTCGCCGGCCCGCTGGGCGTGGTCGAGTGCGCGCAGATACAAGACCTCGTTCGACCGCCGATCCCCCTCCATCGCCGCGACCAGCGCCTGCGCGGTGTGGGCAGCGGCGAGCGCGGCGTCGTCCTCGGCCTCGAGGGCGGTGCGAAGCGCGTCGTCCGCCAGCTTCCGGCACCCTTCGGCGTCACCGGTCACCCAGGCGGAGGCCGCCCACCAACCGAGCAGCATCGCCTGGTCGACGAGTGAGCCAGGTCCGCCTCGTTGGAACGCATCCATCGCTCGATCCAGCTCTCCCCGCATGTAGTGGATGAGCCCGATCCTCCACGCCAGCCCGGCGTCGATAGGGCCGTGCGAGTCCAGCTTCTGCGAGTAGACCGCCAGCGCACCATCCCAATCGCCCGTGGCTTGCAGGGCCTCGCCGTGCAGCCGTATGAGGCTGCCCTCCGGATCTGCGAGGTTCTCCACCGCGGCGATGACCTCCTTCGCGCCTCCCGATGCCACCAGGTCCCGCCCGTGCTCGAGGAGCACGGCGCGGATGAGAAGCGGATCACCCGATTGATTCGCCTGCGAAAGCGCGTCGACGGGCGATCGGCGATCGAGATACCAGCGGGCGGCGCGGCCGTGGAGGGCGGCGCGCTGTTCGTCGTCCAGGGTGGCGTCCCCCTCCGTCAGGAACTGGGCCACGAGCGGGATCACCGACACGCGGGCGCCGCGGCGTTCGACATACATGCCGCGGGCCGCGAACTCGCCGAGTCGTGCCCCGGCGTCGCTGAATCCGAGATCTTCGAGCAGGGCCACGTCGACTGCGCCGAGATGGGCGAGCACGGTGAGGAGCCGGCGGTCTTCCGCCGCCTCTCCGTCGAACAGCTCCTCGGCGAGGTACTCGACCAGCTGCTTGCCTGCCGGGACCGCGTCGACCCGGGAGTCACGCTCGAAGTCGCGCATCGTCTCGAGTGCCAGTCGGGTGGCGACGGGCCAGCCTCCGGTGAGCGCGTGCACGGCCACGGCCACCGTCGGATCCCCGCCGAGTCTCAGGGCCAGCTCTGCCACCTGGTCGACGGTGAAGGCGAGCTCCTCCGGACCGATGTCGAGGATCTCCCCGCGAGTGCGGAGCCGAGCCAGCCGGATGGGTGGCTGGGTCCTTCCCACGAGGGCGATGGGGAGGTTGGGCGGAGCCTGACGCACGAGAGCATCGAGCAGGGCGGAGGCTTCGCTCAGGGCGAGCCGGTCGACATCGTCGATGACGAGCAGCAAGGGGCGATCGAGGTGCCCGGCGAGCGACCCGACCAGCGCACCGGCCAGCGACTCGGCGCGTCGATAGTCGCCGCTCCCGACATCCGGCCCAGAGCTCACGTCCGGGGTGCGTCCGAGTGCCCACGCCGGGATTCGCAGCCGGATGGCATCGACGACATGACGGAACAGACCCCCGAGGGCGCGGTCTGCCGTCCCGGCAGGCACCACCGCCACCGGGATCGACTCCGACCACGACTCGATCAGGCTCGACTTGCCGAAGCCTGGTCCGGCGCACACCACCGTGCACCTGGCGGCCAGCACGGACTGGAGCAAGTCGTCCACCTGGGACCGTGCAATGAGCGGTCCCCGGCCGTCGTTTCGACCGTTCACTCGCACCTCCCCGGGTCAGGCTACCCGGAGGGTCTGTCGGCCTCCACGGGATCCGTCGGTCCCACCGCCAGCAGCTCGACGAGCCTCCGCCCGGAGCTGAACGGCACGCACCGACCGCTTCGTACCCACTCGAGGACACCCCGCAGCTCACCGTCGCCTTCGTCCTCGGTGCTGGCGAGCCGGATGATGATGGATTCGCTCATCGTCGGCGGCGTGCGTTCGGCGGCATCGCCGCATCCTGGCGAGTGTGGCTGAAGGCACGCTGAGGGCGTCCGATACCGCTTGGCGCAGAGAGCCAATAGCCTCGACCCCGGATGGCTCGGTTGTCGGCCTTGTTCTGCTCGCTGCTCGTGGTCGCCTGCGCGTCGCAAGGGGGCGAGCCGGTGACGACCACGGATGCGCCGACGACGACCGCCCCGACGACGACGGCGTCGACCGTCACCACCACCCTCCCGACGACGACCACCGCGCCGACCACCACGACAGAGCCGCTGTCCGAGTTGCGGGGGCTGGCGTACGAAACGGTGGCAGAAGGTCTCGCCTTCCCGATCGTCGTGATGCCGTGGACGGACGAGGCGTCGCTGGTGGGCTTCAGGGACGGGCGCATCCATGGCTTCGACGGGGTGACGGTGGCCGCGGACCCGCTGGTCGATCTGGCGGTCTCGACCGACGGCGAACGCGGTCTGCTCGGACTCGATGTCGCCGATTCCACCTCCGTGTACGTGCACTACTCCGATCCGGCGGGTGACACGGTGGTGGCGGAGATCGATCTCACGAACGGCGAGGAACGCATCCTCTTGTCGGTGGCGCAGCCGGCCGCCAACCACAATGGCGGCTCGCTCCTGTTCGGCCCGGACGGGGCGTTGTACCTCGGGCTGGGCGACGGGGGAGGAGCCAATGACCGTTTCGGCCACGGCCAGAACACCGAGACGCTGTTGGGCGGAATCGTGCGCATCGATCCCACGACGGGCGCGGCGGAGCTGTGGTCGTACGGCCTCCGCAATCCCTATCGCTTCTGGATCGACGGCGACGTCTTCTACATCGGCGACGTCGGTCAGAACGCCTACGAGGAGATCGACGTCGTCGAGTGGCGGACGGAGGGGTACAACTTCGGCTGGCCGATCACCGAGGGTCTGCACTGCTTCTCGCCGCCGTCGGGCTGCGACATCGACGGCATCACCTTGCCGCTGGTGGAGATCGCCCACGGGGACGGCAGGACGTGCTCGGTCACCGGGGGCGTGGTGTATCGAGGCTCAGCGATACCCGAGCTGGTCGGCCACTACTTCTACTCCGACTATTGCGGAGGGTGGCTCCGGAGTTTCCTGATCGACGACGGCGCCGTCACCGACGAGCGGGACTGGACCGACCAGGTCGGAGTGCCGGGCCGGGTCGTGTCGTTCGGCGTCGATCACGAAGGGGAGATGTACGTCCTCACCCCGAGCGCCATTCGGAGGATCGTGCCGGTGCGGTGAGCGATAGCCTCCCCCGGCCATGACCCCCCTCGTCTTCGCCTCATTGGCCGCGCTCACCTACGGAACGGCGGACTTCTACGGCGGGGTTGCGACGCGCCGGGCCGACGCGTTCCGGGTGGTGTTGTGGTCGCAGGTCGTCGGCTTGGCGCTGGCGTGCGTGGCGGCACCGATGTTCGGTGGCAGCATCGGACCGGCGATTGCGGGCTGGGGGGCGGCGGCCGGATTGGCCGGTTCGGTGGGTCTCGTGTTCCTCTACCGCGGACTCTCGACCGGTCGCGCGGCGGTGGTGGCCCCGATGTCTGGCGTGCTGGCAGGAGTGGTCCCGGCGATCTTGGGGTTGGTGCTCGGGGAGCGTCCTTCGGTGACGACGATGATGGGCTTCGTGGCGGCTGCGATCGCCGTGTGGCTGGTCAGCGGCGGCCGATTCGAGGGCGGTTCGGGTTTTTGGTTCGGGGTGGCGGCCGGCCTGGGTTTCGGCCTCTTCTTCGTGTTCCTGTCGCCGATCCCGGAAACAGCCGGTTTGTGGCCGCTCATCCCTGCCCGCAGTGCCTCGATCGCGGTGCTGGCCCTCATCGTCGCCGTTCGGCGGACGGCGACCGCGCCGGTCGACGGTGCGACCCGGCGCCTGATCGCCGCCGTCGGTGTCGGCGACATGGCCGCCAACGTGTTCGTTCTCCTCGCTCTGCAGCGGGGGCCGCTGGGTGAAGGGGCGGTCGTCTCGTCGCTCTACCCGGCCGTCACCGTGCTGCTCGCCGCGCTGGTCCTCAGGGAGGCCGTCCGGCGGTGGCAGTGGATCGGCCTCGGCCTCGCCGTGCTCGCCATGACCCTCATCGCCAACTGACCGCGGGGGTGTCGCGTACCCTGGGTTCAGGAGTACCGCCACGGTAGCTGGGAGCCCACGGTTCGCCGTGGTCTCGTCCACCGCCGCGAACCGATACGCGAATCGGGACGTATACGTACCAGCTAACCCTGGGTTCGGGGGGAGGTGCCTTCCAGCGAGGGGAGGCGGAGGACGAGGGTGAGGGCAGCGACGGCGGAGGCGGAGGCCACCAGCGAGGTGAGGCGCATCCCGCCCGCCCCGAACATCCACGGACCGAGCAGGTCGCCGGCGATTCGTCCGATCCCCATGGCGACGGCGAACCAGGCCAGATATCCCGTCCGGTTGGTGGGATGGAGTTCGGTCGCCACCGACATGCTCGAGACGATCGTGTACTCGATGAGGGCGATGCCGACCGCCAGCACCGCCACGCCACCGATCAGCCACACCGAGGTCCACGCCAGCAACAGGAAGGAGGCAGCCGACAGGCCGAGGGCGATCGCGAGGGCCAGCCGCTTGTTCACCCGGTCGGTGATCGCGACGACGGCGCCTTCGCCGGCCAACTCGGCCACTCCGATCACTGTTCCGACCCCCCCGAGCGCGATCAGCGCCAGACCGAACCCCGACTCCAGCCAGGTACCCAGATTGACCAACAGGATCTCCAGCGTGAAGCCGACGACGCCCGCCACCACGAGGAACAACAAGGCTTGCCCGCGCACCTTCACCTTGGCTGCGAGCGCGAGCGGCCGCTCGGAGTCGACCCGTTCCAGCCGGGCGATGGCCACCATCCCGACCACCGCCATGAGGCCGAGCGCCAAGAACGGCGTGTTCCACGAACCTCGCTCGATCAGCCATCCGGCGACGGGCGCCCCGATGAGCAGACCACCGGCCCAAGCCACCTCGAGCATGCCGATGTGGCGGCTGCGCCGATGCCACGGCACCCGCTCGGCCACGTGCGCCTGCGCACCAACGTCGAACAGCGGTTTGGCGAAACCGATGAGCGCGAAGCCGACCACGGCCCCCACGAAGACCCCCAGCCAGGCAGTGACCAGCGAACCGACGGCGAACACCGCGAGCCCGGCGAGGAGCAGGGCACGACTGGTGGCACGGTGACCGGCAACACCGATGGCGACCGGCGACGCGAACCCCGCCACCCACCGGACCGACACCAGCGCCCCCGCCTCGCCGATGCTGATCCCGAGCCCGCGGGCGATGGCCGGCAGGAAGGGATAGACCAGTCGCACGGCCGTGTTGAGGACCAGTTTGAGCGCCACCAAGCGCACGGTCCCGATCTGTGGACGGTCGCTCGGGCTCACCGGGCGATCGTAGGTCACGCTCCCGGTGGTGTCGGCCGCCACTGATACCCTCGCCGACCATGAGCGAGCATCAGGCCGAACAGCCCACCGTCGGACGGGTGATCGGCACCGATGACGCCACGCCGCTCGAGTTCTGGGTGGCGGTGGCGGACGGTCAATTCCTGCAGCTCGACGATGTCGTGGCGCTCGAGCGGGTGCTGCCCGGCGGAGAGCTGATCGCGATGTTCGGCATGGTCTCCCAGGTGCGGGCGCGCCACGAAGGGGCGAGATTCGACTCCGACGTATTCCTGATCGAGGACGGCGTGCTGCCCGCCGAGGTGTCGGAATCGGCGAAGATCGCCGCCACCCGTTTCGAGCCGGAGACATTCGTCCCGCCTCGTCCCGGACAGGCCGTGAGGCGGGCCGTCGGAGAGGAGCGGGACAAGGCGCTGTTCTTCGACCGCATGGGCCAGCGGCTGCCGATCGGCCTCTCTCGGGCGGGCGAACCGCTCTTTCTCAATCTGGAGTTCCTCGACGGTCGCCGCGGCGCCCACGTCAACATCTCGGGCATCTCGGGGGTGGCAACCAAGACCACCTATGCCACGTTCCTGCTGCACTCCATCTTCACCAGCGGTGTGCTCGGCCCCCGGGCGGTCAACACCAAGGCCCTGATCTTCAACGTGAAAGGCGAGGATCTCCTTTTCCTGGATCGTCCCAATACGGCGCTCGACGCCGACGAACGCGCCCGGTATTCCAAGCTCGGCCTTCCGCCCGAGGCCTTTGCCTCGCTGTCGGTCTACGCCCCGCCGCGTGCCGGCGGCTCGGTAGCGGCACCGGATGTCTACTCGCGCACCGACGGCGTGGTGACATCCTTTTTCTGGACCCTGGCCGAGTTCTGTCACGACGACCTGTTGCCGTTCTTGTTCGCCGATGCCGAGGACGACCGAGCCCAGTACACGATGGTCATCCACAACGTGATGGTGCAGCTCCGCAAGGCCGTCCCCCTCGACGACGGCGCGGTGATGCTCGACGGCGAGACGGTGCGCACGTTCGAGGATCTCGCCCGGCTGGTGCAGCGCAGAGTGACCGATGACGATCCGCACCTGTGGGCCGGTCCCGCCATCGGTGCGGGGACGGTCAACGCCTTCGTTCGGAGACTGCTGGCGGCGGTGCGCCACGTCGAGCGCCTCATCCGGGGAGATGTGGCGAACGCCGCCAAGCATCAGATCTCGCTCGACAGCCAGGTGACGGTGGTCGACATCCACAACCTCAACGACCGCGCCAAGCGCTTCGTGGTGGGGGTGACCATTCGTCGCCAGTTCGACTTCAAAGAGCGGGCGGGACAGTCCGACGAGTTGCTGTTCCTGGTCCTCGACGAGTTGAACAAGTACGCCCCCCGCGACGCGTCCAGCCCCATCAAGGAGATCCTGTTGGACGTCGCCGAACGGGGGAGGAGCCTCGGGGTCATCCTCATCGGAGCCCAGCAGACCGCCTCCGAGATCGAGCGCCGCATCATCGCCAACTCGTCGATCCGGGTCGTGGGCAGGCTCGACTCGGCGGAAGCGGCGCGGGAAGAATACGGCTTCCTGCCGAGCGTTCAGCGACAGCGGTCGACGATCCTGAAGCCGGGAACGATGATCGTGTCGCAGCCGGAACTCCCGGTGCCGCTCGTGCTCGAGTTCCCGTTCCCGGCGTGGGCGACGCGGGCGTCGGAAGCCATGCCGGCGACCCCCACCGACGGACCGGCGGACCCGTTCCACGGACTCGACGCAGGCACCTGACCTCGCGTCAGTCCCGGCCGGCGCCGCCATCGACGTTCCGTCACAGCCGAGCGATACAGTCGGCGCCGTGAAGGCGCTGCACACTTCCGACTGGCACGTCGGGCGCACGATGCGCGGCCGGAGCAGGGCGGACGAGCACCGCGCCGTCCTCGCCGAGATCGTCGGGCAGGCCAGCGACCACTCGGTCGACTTGGTGTTGGTGGCGGGCGACCTATTCGACGTTGCCGCTCCCACCCCCGAGTCGGAGCAGATCGTGTATCGGGCGCTGTTGGACCTCGCCCAGGTGGCTCCGGTCGTGGTGGTGTCCGGCAACCACGACAACCCGCGACGATTCGATGCGCTCCACCCTTTGCTGGATCTCGGGCGGGTCACGGCGATCACGACGATCCGTCCCCCGACCGAGGGCGGGGTGTTGAACTTCGAGGCGATCGGGACCCGCCTCATCCCCATTCCGTGGACGAGCCAGCGGGCCATCGTGTCCGCCGACGACCTCATTGCGAAGGATCGTGACGACCACGCGATGGCCTACATCGACCGGATGCGGCGGGTGGTCGAGGCATTGACGGCGGCGGTCACGACCGACACCGTCAATCTCGTCGTCGCTCATCTGATGATGCACGTCGCGCCCGCGATGACCGCCGGAAGCGAGAGGGTGGCGCACACGGTCTTCGAGTATTCGCTACCCGCCCAGGTGTTCCCCGGGTCGCTCTCGTACGTGGCGCTGGGTCACCTGCACCGGCCACAGCGCATCCCCGCCGCGGCACCCGTTCGCTACTCCGGCTCACCGCTGCAACTCGACTTCGGCGAGACAGGCGAACAGAAGTCGACGGTGCTCGTGGAAGCGGAACCCGGACGGCCGGCGAGGATCTCAGAGCTGGCGCTGGCTGCGGGCACCAGGCTGGCGGTCCTGCGCGGATCGTTCGAACAGGTGCTGGCCCAGGCCGAAGCACTCGGCGACGCCCATGTCCGCGTCGTGTTGGAGGAGTCGCCCAGGGTGGGCCTGGCGGACGAGGTGCGCGCACACGTCCCAGGAGTCGTGGACGTCACGTTGGAACGCCGCGAGGCGACTCCGGCGCCCACCAGGGCCCGTCTCGGCCGCCCGCCCCGCGAGCTGTTCCTCGAGTTCCTCGAGCGCGAGGACGCCGACCGCAGTCTCGTCGGCGTCTTCGACGAGCTCTTCGACGAGGTGTCATGAGGCCGGTGTCCCTCCATCTGGCAGGGTTCACCGCCTTTCGGCGGGCCACGGACATCGACTTCGAAGGTGCTGACTTGTTCGCGCTCACCGGCCCGACCGGGTCGGGGAAGTCGAGCATCATCGACGCCATCTGCTTCGCGCTCTACGGCTCGATCCCGCGGCTCGCCGGAGTGGCGCCGGTCGTGTCGTTGGGTAAGCCCGAGGCGAGGATTCGGCTCGTCTTCGAGGTGGAGGGCGAGACCTACACCGTCAGCCGCCTGATCGTTCGGGCGGGCGACGGGGCCTCCCAGCGCGACGTTCGATTCGAGGGACCGGGCTTCGTGGTGGAGGGCGTGCGCGAGGTGGACGCCCGCATCGCCCGCCTGTTGGGTCTCGGCTTCGATCACTTCACCCGATGCGTCGTCCTGCCCCAGGGCCGATTCGCCGCGTTCCTCGAAGACGGCCCGGCGGCGCGGGAGAAGCTGTTGAAGCAACTGCTCGATCTCGGTGTCTACGAGGAGATGCGCAAGCGCGGTGCATCACACGCCACCAGGTTGGAGGGTGAGATCGCGGGACTCGACGCCCAGCTGCACGATCTGCTGGTCGATTCGGCGCAAGTGGCTGATACCGAGGCCCGGCTCGAGCGGCTGGGGTCGCTGCGGGACCAGGTGGTCGAGTCCCTCGCGGTCGACGAGGAGGTGACCGCTTCGCTCCGTGAGCTCGGACAGGCTCGCGCCCAAGTGGTCGGGGACATCGCCAGGTTGGAGGCGCTGCAACCGCCGCCGGATCTCGCCGATCTCGCCGACGAACTCCGTGACGCCCGGAGCGCGGTCGAGACAGCGAGGGGGGAGTTGGCGGAATTGGAGAAGTCGACGAGCCGGCTCGACGAGCAACGGGCTGCGCTGGGCGAGCTGTCCGCCCTCGATCGGGCGATCGAGGGCCATGCACGGGTCGTCGAGTTGCGGGAGCGCCTCGCGCGCGGCAGTGAAGTGGTGGCGGCGACGAAGGCGAAGTGCGACGAGGCGGCGGTGTCACTGGCCGAGGCGGAGTCGCAGGTTGAGGCTGCCGTTTCCCTGCTCGCGGCAGCGAAACGGGACCACGCGGCGCACGCCCTCCGCATCGGACTCGTCGACGGGGACGATTGCCCGGTGTGTCTGCGCCCGATCGAGTCGATGCCGTCCGAGCAGCGGCCGGCCGATCTGGAGCGGGCACTCGCTGCCGTGACCGACGCCACCGCAGTCCGCGACGACCGGGCCGCGCACCCGGAACCAGAGGTCATGGTTGGTGTCGGCC
>CAZCRP010000083.1:0-10139 GCA_964501055.1 uncultured Acidimicrobiaceae bacterium | reverse complement strand
GAGCTGCCCGGGCGGGCCCAGTCACCGTACCCGGGTTCGGTGCGGCAGGCGCGGGCAGCCATCCTCAAGCGGCTGGCGGACGGGCCGGCGGCATCACGCGACCTCGGGCGACTGTTGGGCCTCGATCCGGCAACGGTGGCGACGGCGACCGGCGCGCTGGCGGCCGAGGGGGCGATCCAACGCGACGGCTCCCTCTTGCGACTGAGTTGAGCGTCGGTCAGTGCTCGGCGAGGAAATTCTGCAGCAGAGCCCTTCCTTCGGTCGTCATGATCGACTCGGGATGGAACTGGACGCCGTGGATCGGCAGTTCCCGGTGACGCACTCCTTGCACGACACCGTCCTCGTCGCTCCAGGCGCACTCCTCCAGTTCCGGAGGGAGGTCGACCGCCGCCAACGAGTGGTAGCGGGTGGCAGTGAACGGATTCTCGAGACCTGTGAACAGCCCGCGCCCGTCGTGACGGATCGTGGAGGTCTTGCCGTGCCTCGGCTCCGGAGCCAGTTCCACGGTCCCGCCGAACACCCGGCCGATGGCCTGGTGGCCCAGACACACGCCCAGGGTGGGGACGCGGGCTCCGAAACGCCGGATGAACTCCTCGGAGTGGCCGGCGCCCTCGGGCCGGCCCGGTCCGGGGGAGATCAGCAGGCGGTCGAAGGCCAGCTCCTCTGCCGCGCGGGGAGTGAGCTCGTCGTTCCGCACGACGCGCGGCTCCGCCCCCAGCTCGCCCAGGTATTGGACCAGGTTGAAGGTGAACGAGTCGTAGTTGTCGATGACGAGAACCCTCACTCGACCTCCCGGCGAAACGGCGGCGAGCTTACCGCTGACGGGGATGTCCACTAGATTGGCCTCCCAACTGACCGAATCGGACTCGGAACGTGCCTGAATCGAAACGACGCAAACCGAAGCAGACGACAGCCACGCGGCCTTCCAACCCGGCCTCTGCAGCCCATCAGGGGGATCCGTCGCCCACCTGGTATGTGGCGATGATGGCGGGGCTGATGGTCCTCGGCGTGCTCGTCGTCCTGGTCCGCTTCATCTTCAGCTTGGACCAGCTGTACCTGGTCGGAGGGCTGGCGCTCATCGCCGGGGGCTTCCTCATGACCACCAACTACCGCTGAATCACACGTTTGTGATTCTCCCCACCTGTGGGGGATTCGGTGGAGATCTCGCGTCGCGCCCCGCGGGGCGCTTCGTACACTCGCCGCAATGGGTCTGCTCGACTTCGTGATCGCCGCCGTGCTGGCGGTGGTCATCTGGCGCTCCTCGATGTGGATCATCCGCCTGCTGTCGTCCCCTCCCCCGGAGATCGACCCCGACGACGTCGTGGAGGCCGACCAGACCTACCGGTGCACGGTGTGCGGCACCGAGGTGGTGATGACCGCCGTCAACGTGCACGAGGACAGTGCCCCGCGCCACTGCCGCGAAGACATGGTCCCCGTCTGGCGCCCCTGACCGCCGCGTACCCAGGGTTGTTCGGTACGTATGCGTACCGAACAACCCTGGGTTCGGTCAGAGGAGTTCGAGGAGGGTGCCGTTGGCCATGCCGCCCCCCTCGCACATGGTCTGGAAGCCGCGCCGGGCGCCCGTGCGAACCATCTCGTGGACGAGGGTGGTCATGAGGCGGGCACCCGACCCGCCCAACGGATGGCCGAGGGCGATCGCCCCGCCATTCACGTTGGTGCGCTCCCACAAAGCCATCGGATCCGCCCCACCGTGCTCGATCCGCCACGCGGCGGTCACAGCGGCGAACGCCTCGTTGACCTCGAAGAGGTCGATGTCGTCGATCGAGAGGCCCGACTTGTCGAGGATCTTGGAAGTGGCAGGGATGGGGCCGGTCAGCATCATCACCGGATCGACCCCCGCCAGCGAGAAGTGCGTGAAGCGGGCCAGCGGCGTGAGGCCGAGCTCCTCCGCCTTCTCCTCGGACATGACGAGGACCGCCGCCGCCCCGTCGGAGATCTGGGACGAGTTGCCTGCCGTCACGACCCCGTCCGGCTTGAAGGCGGGTTGGAGGCTGGCGAGCTTCTCCAGGCTGGTGTCGAAGCGGATGCCCTCGTCCCGGGTCATGGTGGAACCATCGGGCAACTCCACCGGCACCAACTGTGTCTCGAACCGACCCTCCTCGGTGGCCACCGCGGCTCGGCGGTGCGACTCGAGTGCCAGGGCGTCGAGCTCCTCGCGCCCGAGACCCCACTTCTCGGCGATCATCTCCGCCGAGATCCCCTGCGGTACGAGCCCGTTGGCGTAGCGCTCCAGCACCAGCGGACCGAAGGGCATCCCTGGTCCCTGCTGGGCGGTGATGCCCATCGGCACCCGCGTCATCGACTCGACCCCGGCGGCGATGACGACGTCATAGGCGCCCGCCATCACACCCTGGGCGGCGAAGTGGGCCGACTGCTGGGACGAACCGCACTGACGGTCGATGGTCGTTCCCACCACGTCCTCGGGGAATCCTGCGGCCAGGGCCGCGTTCCGGCCGACGTTGAGCCCCTGCTCGCCCGTCTGCATGACCGTCCCCATGATCACGTCCTCGACCAGGCCGGGATCGATCCCGTTGCGCTCGGTGATCGCCCGCAGCGGGATCGACGCCAGATCGACCGGATGAATGTCCTTCAGCGCTCCGTTGCGACGTCCGACCGGGGTGCGGACTGCGTCGATGATCACTGCGCTGCGCATGGAAAACTCTCCTCGCTGATGACTCGTTAGTGCCGTGGTCTAGGGAACAGACCATTCGGTCGGTTTCTTCCGCGCAGCCTACCGCCCCGCTTCGACGCTCACCCGAACCGGGCGGCCAGTCGCTCGAACTGGTGGCGGAGCGTACGGCGGGCGAGCAGCGGATACCCCCACTTGGCGAGTCCAGGTGGGCGGAGGAAGCTCGCTCTTGTCACCTGCGTGATGCGAGTGCCCGCAGGATGCGGCTCGACCGTCAGGGTGATGTCGCGCTCCTGGAAGCGATCGGTCACGATCCATCGGATCGAGTGATCGGTGCGCTCGACGATGGTCACTTCCCCGTCGAACTCGACGCATTTCGATCCGGGCGTATCCAGATGCTGGTGATAACGAAACACCGAACCCGCCGCGAGCCCGTCTCCCTCTACCAACTCGGCGGACTCGACATTGGGACACCACTCCGGGTCGTTGCGGGTGTCCGCGACGAACGCGAGGACCTCGCCGGGCGGCGCAGGAATGATGGCACTGACGGTGACGGGACGAACCGGATGGGTCATGGTGCGGGTGGTATGCGGATACCCGATGGCTCGGCCTGCCGACTCACCAACCGAGGTGCCGATCGATCGACGGTCAGCGCCATCCGCCTGACTCTTCGAGCCAGGCTTCGAGGTGAGGCTTGGCCATTTCGTAGCCCCGATCCGCCACTGCTCCCACCTGCTCGAAGTCGAGGAGTCCGGTGCCGCTCATGTCGAGGTCGAGAAGCAGGCTGACGGGAGCCTCGGTGATGAGGCGGTCGCGGTGGCGGATCGATCCGACCAGCATGGAGCGAATCAGCACCGACGCGATCCCCGGATAGGCGCTCTGCTTTCGTCCCAGGCCGGCCCGCAACGCCCGCCATCCCGAAACCGAGTAACCGAACTCTTCCGGGGCGCCCGGACCCATCGCCGGAGCCACATCGACAGCGATGATGGTGGAAGACCGGCCCTCCTCGGCCACCACATCCACCGGCAGATTGTTGAGCACTCCCCCGTCGACGAGCAGGTCCCCACCCCACGGAACCGGCGGCATGATCCCCGGGATCGCGACGCTCGCCCGGACCGCGGGTGCGAGCGGCCCGTGACGATGCACTTCGACCCGGGACCGGGTGAGGTTCGTCGACATGCACCGAAACGGAATCCACGTGTCTTCGAAGTCCCAATCGCCGAATCGGGTCTCGATCGACCGGGTGATCCGCTCGGCCTTGATCAACGAGACGACCGGGATCGTGTAGTCGAGGAGCCCTGCGAACCCGGTCATGCTGTCTGCCACTGCCTCGTCGGGAGTGTCGCCGCACGCGATACCCGCTCCAAGTGGCGCGCCAATCGACGAACCGGCGATCAGGTCGATCGGGATGCCCAGTTCCACCATCGCGCGGTACACCCCGAGGTGGGCGAAGCCCCGTGCGCCGCCCCCGCCCAGAACCAGCGCCACCGAACGACTGGTGGCGATCCGTGCCACCCGACCGAGGTCCCCTTCGACATCGGCACGGATGTGGAGGATGTCGTGTGCGTCCATTTCCTCGAGCAGGGCTCTGCTCCCCGTGGGGCGCGACGTCAGCGGGGAATGATTGACGACGGCGATGGTGGTCGTGGTCTCGGGCACAGATGCCAACTGCCGCCGGATGGTCTCCCACTCCTCTTCGCCCGGCTCGGACGACACCACCACCAACACCCGATCGGCCAGTGCAATAGCCCTGCGAACCCACGGATCCGGGTCGTCGGCTGAGATTCCGAGTACGACCATGTCGTGGCGGATCTCGAGTTCGTGCAGGTACTCGGTGAGGCGCGGTACGCCCACATCGGCGGCCTCGGCGACCGCGGTTCCCAGCCGGCCGAGATCGGCATCGACCTGACCGGGGGTGACGACGGCGACCCTGCCATAAGGACGCAGCTCGGCGGCGATGCCCTCGAGAAACTCGTTGCCGTCGATCGGGGCCGTGATCGCGACTGCCAGCACCGAGGTCGCCCGGAGGTCGCGCCGGGGTCGCACCATACGCTCGAGCACCTGACGCCCCATACGGATCATCAGCGACGGGTGATGGGCCATGAGTTGTTCAAATGCAGCCGCCGAGATGCGCGCCACCACGCTGTCCCGAACCGCCACCACCGAGGCAGAGCGGGGCGCCTGTTCGAACAGGCCCGTCTCGCCCACGATCTGGCCGCGGCCGAGACGGCCCACCTGACGTGGTTCGCCGTCGATCACCTGCCAGACGGAGAGCCGCCCGGTGATCACGATGTAGGCCGCATCGGCGTGCTCGCCATGATGGAATAGCGTCTCACCTCCCTCGAGCCGGACGATGGAGCAAAGGCCGAGGGATTCGGCGATCACCTCTGGGTCGGTGCTGCCGGTGAGCTCGGAGAGGAGGAGGGTCAACTCGTTCCGATCGATCCGCTCCCGGCCTTCGGCGGCAATGGCCGTGGCGACCGCAGGATGCCGGGACAACCAATCCCGGGCAACGGGGACAGTGATCGTCTCGACCACTGAAGTCTCCTTGGCCGTGACCGTCGCTGTCGCTCGACCGCCGGCGAACAGGCTGACCTCGCCGACGATCTCTCCAGGTCCGAGCGTTCCCGCGACGACCTGACGATCATGACCGCCGACAGTGACCTCGAACGCCCCCGCATGCACGAGGAACAGGCCGGAAGGAATCTCCCCTGCCTCGATGAGCACGGCTCCCGGCTCCAGTTTCGTGGCGAAGCGCGAGGTCGCGACGTCATCGAAGAGTTCCCTCGCCATCGCCACGAGCAGACCACCTCCCGACGCCCCGACCCGCGCGCCTGGCGATACTACCCGGCGATGTCCGATCGAGCAGTTCCACTCGATACGAAGAATCAAGCCGCCCGGGAACCGGACGGTCGTGGTCGACGACGGTGTTCCGGTGGAGCTGAGGGGATTTGAACCCCTGACCCCCTGGTTGCAAACCAGGTGCTCTGCCAACTGAGCTACAGCCCCGGGGCGGTCATGGTATCGGTCCTGTGCAGACGCTCGGTCGGCGATTCCGTCTGGCGGGCAGCGGGACGGGATCGCTATCGTTCCGGTCTCCCACACGGGCCTATAGCTCAGCTCGGTTAGAGCGCTGCCCTGATAAGGCAGAGGTCCCTGGTTCAAATCCAGGTAGGCCCACTCCGGATCCCAGTCGCGCACCGGCCGGCGGAGGGCCAGCGGTAGGGTCGCGGGATGCCCGCGGGTGTCCCAGAGCACGGCGTGTCGGTCGCACTGTTGCGCGGCATCAACGTCGGCGGCAAGAACAAGGTGGAGATGCCGCGTCTGCGCGGCGTGTTCGAGCGCATCGGCCTCACCGATGTCACGACCTACATCAACACCGGCAACGTCGTGTTCGCCGGTGCGGGGTCACGCACACGCATCGAAGACGCCATCGAGGACGAGTTCGGGTTCCGGGTGCCCGTCGTGTTGCGCGATCTGGACAGGGTGCGCGGGGTGACGGAGAGAGTTCCCGACCACTGGGTGAACGACGGCACGATGAAGTGCGACGTGGCATTCCTGTGGGAGGAGTACGACCGGCCGGAGGTGGTCGGCGAACTGCCGGCTCGGGAAGGAATCGACGAGGTCTTCTACGTCCCCGGCGCCGTCGTGTGGAAGGTGGAACGCTCGAACCTCACCCGATCGGGCTTGCCCCGCCTCGTCGGCGGTGCGCTGTACAGAGGAATGACGGTGCGCAACATCAACACCGTCCGCAGGATCGCCGAGCTGATGGAGAGCACCGGCGCGTGACCCGCCGTGTCAGCCGTGCTGGGGGAAGCCGAGGTCGACGCCGCGGTGGATCGGGTCCGGCCAGCGGGTGATGACCGTCTTCGGCCGGGTGTAGAAGCGCACCCCCTCCGGACCGTAGATCGCCGACTGCCCGAAGATGGAGTCCTTCCAGCCTCCGAAGCTGTAGAAGGACAGGGGCACGGGGATCGGCACGTTCACGCCCACCATTCCCACCTGGATCTCGTTCTGGAACTTGCGGGCCGCTCCACCGTCGTTGGTGAACACTGCAGTGCCGTTGCCGTAGGGATTGTGGTTGATGAGGTCGATGGCGTCCTGGTAGTGGTCGAGCCGCACGACCGACAGCACCGGGCCGAAGATCTCGTCGGTGTAGATGGACATGTTCGGGGTCACCCGGTCGAACAGCGTCGGCCCGAAGAAGAAGCCCTCCTCGTGACCCTCCACCACGAGGCCGCGCCCGTCCTCGAGGAGCACTGCCCCCTCCTGCTCGCCGGCGTCGACATAGCCGGCGACCCGGTCGCGATGCGCTTCGGTGACGAGGGGACCCATCTGCGCGCCCTCCGCATCCCATGGGCCCACCTTGAGCTCGGCCATGCGCTCCGAGACCCGCGGCAGCAACCGGTCGGCGGCGTCACCCACCGTGACCACCACCGAGATCGCCATGCACCGCTCCCCTGCCGACCCGAAACCGGCGGAGACCGCGGCATCGGCGGCGAGATCCATGTCGGCGTCGGGCAGCACCACCATATGATTCTTCGCTCCGCCCAACGCCTGCACCCGCTTGCCCGCCTTCGTGCCACGCTCCCAGATGGCACGAGCCACCGGCGTCGATCCGACGAAGCTGACAGCCGCGATCCCCGGGTGATCCAGGATCGCGTCGACTGCCTCCTTGTCGCCGTGGACGATGTTGAAGACGCCCTCGGGCAACCCGGCCTCGGCCAGCAGCTCGGCTGCCAGTTGGCTGACGCCCGGATCCTTCTCCGACGGCTTGAGCACGAAAGTGTTGCCGCAGGCGATGGCCACCGGGTACATCCACATCGGGACCATGACCGGAAAGTTGAACGGCGTGATCCCGGCGACCACTCCCAGCGGCTGGCGGAGGTTGAATGTGTCGACCCCTGTCGACACCTGCTCGGAGAACTCCCCCTTGAGCAGATGGGCGATGTTGGTGACGAACTCGATCACCTCGAGCCCGCGCTGCACCTCGCCGAGGGCGTCGTCGATCGTCTTGCCGTGCTCGACGCTCACCGCCTTGGCCAGGTCGTGACGGTTGGCGGCGACCAACTCGCGAAACGCGAACATGATGTTCTGGCGGCGGGTGAGGGGGCTGTTCGACCACGTCTCGTAGGCGGTGGCGGCCGCCCGCACGGCGGCATCGACGATGGCGGCGTCCGCAAACGCCACCTCTCCGGTCTGCCGGCCGGTGGACGGGTCGTAGATGCGGCCGGTGCGGGCCCCGTCTACGTCGTATCGCTTGCCGTCGATCCAATGGGTGAGCTGCTGCATGTCGATCCTCGTCGCTGGTCGTGCACCGAAAGCTACCGCATCGGCAGCAGCGTGCGACGGGCGGGCCAGGCCTGACCACGACGTTTCTGTACCGCCAAGTGGTGCGTGCGCGCACCGTTGATGCGCTAAAAAGCGGGTCGGCGCAGGGGGGGGATGATGTCGCGGCCGTAGGCCTGGAGGGTGCCTTCCATGTCGTCGTGCATGAGGTAGAGGGCGAACTGGTCGACCCCGAGGGACTCCAACTCCCGCAGCTTGTCGATGTGGGCGGCCGGGGGGCCGAGCAGGCAGAAGCGGTCGACGATCTCGTCGGGCACGAAGTCGGTCGACGTGTTCGAAGCCTTGCCGTGGTGGTCGTAGTCGTACCCCTCCCGGGCGGCGATGTAGTCGGCCAGTACCCGTGGCACTTTCGACTCGTCGTCGCGTCCGTACCGCTTGACCATGTCGTGGACGTGGTTGCCCACCATCCCCCCGAACCACCGCACCTGCTCGCGTTGATGGGCCACGTCGTCGCCGACATAGGCGGGGGCGGCCACGCAGATCGTGAGCGAGTCAGGGTCCCTCCCCGCCTGGGCGGCTGCGTCCCGCACCGCGCCGATCGTCCACTCCGCCACCTGCGGATCGGCCAGTTGGAGGATGTAGCCGTCGTAGTGGGTGCCGGTGGAGGCGAGGGCCTTGGGGCCGTATGCCGCCATCCACACCGGGAGCTCCCACCCCCGGCCTTCGGCCCACGGGATCGACAGCGCCTTGCCGTTGTACTCGACCGTCTTGCCCGCCACGAGATCCTTGATGACCCGCGTCGCCTCCGCAGTGGTCGCCAGCGTCTCCGGCGTCCGACCGATGTAGCGCAGGGCTGAGTCGCCCCGCCCCATGCCGCACACGATTCGACCGTCGAACATCTCGGCCAGCGTGGCGAACTGGGAAGCGATCACCGTCCAGTCCCGCGTGCCGGGATTGGTCACCATCGGACCGACGATCATGCGCTCGGTCGCCGCCAGCATCTGGGGATAGATGACGAACGGCTCCTCCCACAGCATGTGGGAGTCGAACGTCCAGCCGTGGGTGAAACCGAGACGCTCGGCCGCTGCCGCCAGCTCCACGACCCGGCGGGCGGGTGGATCCGTCTGGAGAACGACCCCGAAGTCCATGTCAGATCAAGTACTGATTGGTGGATCGCTGCAGGAAGTCGCCGTCCCCCGGAGCGCCGTGATAGGTGTCGCCTTCGACAAGCACCCGGCCGCGGGACATGACGAGATCGATCCTGCCCGCCACCTCCCGCCCCTCGTACGCCGAATAGTCGACGTTCATGTGGTTGACCTCGACCGACATCACCGATTCGGCCGTCGGATCCCACACCACGAGGTCGGCGTCGGAGCCGACGGCGATCGTGCCCTTCTTCGGGTACAACCCGAACATCTTGGCGGGAGTAGCCGAGCACACCTCCACGAAGCGCTCCAGGCTCATACGGTTCTCGCTCACCGCCGCGTCGTAGATGAGCCGCAGCCGCTCTTCCACCCCCGGCATGCCGTTGGGGATCTTGGTGAAGTCTCCTTCGCCGAGTCGTTTCTGCGTTCCCAGGGTGGGGTGGTCGTTCATGCAGAAGGGACAGTGGTCTGTGGAGATCACCTGCAGGTCGTTGGTCGCCAGGTACTTCCACAGCCACTCCTGGTGCTCCTCCTCCCAATTCCGCACCGGGGTCGAGCACACGTACTTGGCACCGTCGAAGCCGGGCTCGGCGAGGTTGTTCCACCCGAGGAAGAGATACTGCGGGCAGGTCTCGCCGAACACGTTGAGGCCCCTGTCACGGGCCAGTGCCACCTCGGCCACCGCCTCCTTCGCCGACATGTGAACCACGTAGAGCGGGCAGCCCGCGAGCTCGGCGTACGCGATCGCCCGATGCGTTGCTTCGGCCTCGGTGATGGGTGGCCGGGTGATCGAGTGGTAGATGGGGTCGGTCTCGCCGCGCGTGATCGCCTGCTCGCGCAGCACGTCGATGACGATCCCGTTCTCGGCGTGCATCATGATCGTGCCGCCGTTCTCGGCCGCCTTCTGCATCGCCATGAAGATCTGCCCGTCGTCGGAGTAGAGGACGCCCGGGTAGGCCATGAACAACTTGAAGCTGGTCACCCCCTCCCCCATCAGCATGTCCATCTCCTTGAGCGTCTGCTCGTTGACGTCGGAGACGATCATGTGGAAGCCG
>CAZCRP010000082.1:0-10214 GCA_964501055.1 uncultured Acidimicrobiaceae bacterium | reverse complement strand
TGTCGAATCCGTCCAGGCGGGCAGAGTCGACGATCTGTCCGAGCGTCACCACCGCGGCCGCTCCGAGCCCGGCGCGGAGCCAGGTGGCCAGCAGCGCGACTCGCAGCCCCTTGCGGCCGGCGGTGAAGAGTGGGATCCGCTCCCTGCGAGCGGTGGCGGTGTCGGAGGCAGTCATCGGTCGCGGCATCCTACGGCCGCCCGATGCACGACCTTCAGTCGGGTTGACTTCGACCATGGTTGAAGTCCTACCGTCGGGAGATGACCGATCTCGACCGTCTCGCCCGGTCTGCCACGATCGACCTCACGACCATCGGTCGGAAGTCCGGACGCCCGCGCCGGGTGGAGATCTGGTGGTTCCGGATCGACGGGCGATTCATCGTGACGGGCACGCGAGGTCGGCGCGACTGGCTGGCGAACATCCTCGCCAACCCACAGGTGGTGGTCCGCGTCGCCGGCCGCGACATCGAGGCGCTCGCCGCGGTCGTCACTGACGAGGGGTTCCGGCGCCGCGTGTTCACCCGCCCGGAGACGCGCTGGTATTCGACGGTCGAGGAGTTGGAGCTACTCGTCGCCACCGCCCCGATGATCGAACTCCATCTCGGGGCTGAGGGAGGGGACAGGACCGGTCTGCATTGACATGCAAGTGATGACTTGCATATTGTGGCCGGCGTGAGCGACGTGTTCCAAGCGCTCTCGGCGCCGGCGAGGAGGGCGATCCTCGACGAGCTGGTGGACAGGGACGGACAGACGCTGTTCGAACTGTGCACCCGGCTGACGATGCGACACCAGATCGACCTGACGCGTCAGGCGATCTCGCAGCATCTGGACGTGCTGGAGGCGGCAGGACTGGTCGTCACCCGACGGGAGGGCCGGTACAAGTACCACCACCTCGACGTGGGGCCGTTGCAGGGGATCGTGGACCGGTGGCCGGTCCGGAAGGAGAAATCGTGAGGATCAATCTGGCGAGTGTGTACGTCGACGACCAGGAGAAAGCCCTTCGCTTCTACACCGAGGTCCTCGGGTTCGTGAAGAAGACCGACATTCCGCTCGGTGAGGCGAGGTGGCTCACCGTGGTCTCGGCCGAGGAGCCGAATGGGACCGAGTTGGTACTCGAGCCCGACCAGCACCCCGCCGCGCGGCCCTTCAAGGATGCCCTCGTGGCGGACGGGATCCCCTTCACGTCGTTCGCGGTGGCCGACACCCGCGAGGAGTTCGAGCGGCTTCGTCAACTCGGTGTCGAGTTCACGCAAGAGCCGCTCGAGATGGGACCGGTCACCACCGCGGTGCTCGACGACACCTGCGGGAACCTGATCCAGATCGCCAGCCACACCACGGTCTGACCGGTCGGATCAACGACGGCGGGCGGCGGGCGGGTGTGTTTCGACCATGTGCAGCGACACGTCGACGCCCGAGGCGGCGGTGATGGCGGCAACGACCACGATGGCCGTGGTCAGCGAGTACAGGTCCGCCAGCGTCCCTGCGACCACGGCGCCGATCGCGAAGCCGAGATCCCGCCATAGCCGATACACCCCGACCGCAGCGCCGCGCCAGCGGGGGTGGGCGATGTCGCCGACGGCTGCGAGCAGCGTCGGGTACGCCATGGCCGTTCCCGCCCCGAACAGCACACTTCCCAGCGCCCACACCGGGAACGTCGTTCCCACCGCGATCACCGCGAGGCCTGCCGCCTCAGTGAACTGACCTCCCGCGATCAGCCATTTCCGACCGATCCGGTCGGAGAGGGCACCTGTCACCAGTTGGCCCACTCCCCACACGGCGGGCGCGATGGCGACCAGCAAGCCGACGGCGCCGAGGCCCAAGCCACCGAGGGCGAACAGGACCGGGAACAACCCCCACGCCATTCCTTCATTGAGGTTGTTGACGAGTCCGGCCCGCGAGGCGGATGACAGCGAGCGATCGCGCCACGTCGCCAGGGCGAACACCTCGCCCCGGCTGAGGTCGCCATGGGCGGCGCCGGCGGAACCGACGTGGGATGTCGCCTCGAGGGCGACATGGCCGGAGGTCTCGCGGACGAATCGGGCCGAGAGCCCCAGCCCGAGGCCCGCAAACGCCAGCCCGAGAAAGAAGGGAGCGGGTCGCAGCCCGGCGACCTCGGCGATCGCTCCGGTCGCCCACGCCGCCACCGCCACCGCTCCGTAACCGGCCGCCTCGTTGAGACCCATCGCAGTGCCGCGCCGGCGCGGCCCGACGAGATCGATCTTCATGACCACGGTGACGGACCAGGTGAGGCCCTGGTTGATCCCCAGCAGGACATTGGCGAAGACCACCCAACCCCAGGTGGGGGCGAAGATGAGGAGCAGCGGCACGGGGAGTCCGACGAGCCACCCCGTGATGAGCACTGGCTTGCGCCCGTGGCGGTCCGCCAGGGTTCCCGCGAAGTAGTTGGTGATCGCCTTGGTGAGGCCGAACGCCACGATGAACGTGAGCATGACCGTGTAGCCGGTGAGGGCGAACTCGTCCTCCGCCAGCAGCGGGAGGACGGTTCGCTCCTGGCCGACCATGCCCCCGACCAGGGCGTTGACTCCCACGAGCAGTGCGAACTGCGGCAGGTTCTCTCGCAGGCCCAGGCGAATGGGGCGGCGGTTGGGTTCCATCGAGTCGGCTCCTTGCCGTTCTATTCAAACAAGAACTTGAATAGAGTGTCGGAGTGGTGCCGATCTCACGACGCCGGGCAGCCAAGGACGCCTTGTTCGAGGGTTTCTCCGTCATCGCGAGCGCCTTGGCCTCCGGGCGGCGGGTGGAGATCGTCGAACTGCTGGCGCAGGGCGAGCGGACTGTGGAAGGGGTTTCCCGCGAAATCGGGCAATCGCTCGCCAACACCTCGCATCACCTCCGCACCCTGGCCAGGGCAGGACTGGTGGCGACTCGCAGGAAAGGGACGCACGTCCACTACCGGCTGGCATCCGACGAAGTCGTTGCCGCATGGCTCTCGCTGCGCGGACTGGCCGCCGGCCATCTCGACTCGATCGGTGAGTTGGCACAGGCCTATCTCGGAGATCGCGACTCCATCGACCTGATCGACCGGGGGGAACTGGCGGATCGGATGCGATCTGGCGAGGTCGTGCTGATCGACGTCCGTCCCCCGTCCGAATTCGCCGCCGGACACCTGCCGGGAGCGTGGTCCGTCCCGCCCGATGACGTGGACGCTCTCGACGAGCTCATGGCGTCGGTGCCTGCTGGTGCCGACATCGTCGCCTACTGCCGCGGTCCGTACTGCGTGTTCGCCGACGATGCGGTGCGCCACCTGGCCGCCCGCGGGCGGCGGGCGCGGCGGATGGTGGACGGCGTGCTCGAGTGGCGGCTGGACGGACGTCCGCTGGCGTACGGGCACGAGCCCGATCGGGTGCCATCCCACCGGGGGCTCCAGTAGTCGATCCCGGCGCCGATACTTGGCCTGATGCAGCCACGCGAGCGAACCCACGCTCGGCGCCCGGCAGGCGCCGTGCTGTCGTCCGTCCTCCTCGTTGCCGCCTGCGCCACCCCGGTGGAGCCCGTTGTCGAGACGACCGAGGCGGAGACGACCACCACGACCGAGGCCAGGGGTGGCCAGGCCTATGAGCTGCTGGCGGTGTCCGCCCATCCCAACGGCGCGCAGCTGCGCGTCGATCGGATCGAGGTGTTGTCGGACTCGATCGTGGTCTCGGCTCATCTCACCAACGGATCGCCGTACGGCCTCACGGTCGGCAACGGCCGCACTGCCCTCCGCTCCGAGACCGGCCAGCTGGCCGAGCTGCTGGTGTCGATCCCCGTCACGCAGGTCGCGCCCTCGGAGGAGGAGTCGTTCATCCTTCGGTTCGGCCCGCTCCCGGACCCGGCGGAAGTCACACTGGTGTTCAACTCGGGTGGAGGCTCGTCACCGGCTGGGACGACGACCACGTCCCCCGCCTTCCAGGTCGGGCCTGTGGTGCTGGACGCCGACGGCACCCGACCCTTTCTGCCGCATCCGATCCCCATTGACCGGGCGGCGGTGGACGCGGCCGGGATCGAGGTGCGCGTCGAGGGCGTGAACTTCTCGGAGAACCGCATCGGGGTGCGCGTGCGGATCTCCAATCCTTCGGCGTTCGAGGCGCGGATCACACCCTCGATCGGCCCCAGCCTGATCGTCGACGATCTCGGAGGGCGCTATCCGCTCGTGTTGCCGCAGGGCGAGACGTTCCTGGCCGTCGCGGCGGCCGGAGCGGCGACCGGGACCCTGTCGTTCGCGGGCCGGATCCATCCGTCCGCCACCTCCTTCAGCATCGGCATCAACCTCGGCGCCGAGAGCCGCATCGATCGTGGCCGCATCTATCCCGAGGTCTTGATGCGTGACATCTCCCTGGCAGGTGACACCACCCTGTCGGCGCTCCCCGACCCCATCGAGGAGGCGCCGTCGACGATCCACCCGGCAGGGGTCAGGGTCGCCCTGACCAGGATGTCCTTCACCGCCACGGGGATCGAGGTTGCGGTCGTGATGGCGAACGACCGATCCGAGGACGTGGCGCTCGCTGTCTCGTCGACCTTCGTCGAGGACGACCTCGCGAACCCGTACCCACTCATCCCGTTGCTCGGAAACCCGCAGCTGGTGATCGAGGCGAACACCACCGTCGAGGCGACGCTCGCCTTCTCCGGCCGGATCGCCGATGCCGCCAGATCGGTTTCGCTCGTGTTCAACGTGGCGGGGTCGGCGGACGATCCGTCGTCCCGTCAGCCCTCGTTCGTGTTCGGACCGTTCGGGCTGGAGCGGACCGGCGCCGCCCCCCCGCCGGTGGAAGCACAGGTGTTCGCCGTCGGGGCGCGCTCGAGCCTGGCCCCGGCCGAATTGGCGGTGTCCCAGGTCGATCAGATCTCCCAGACCTTGGAGGAATTCGACGCCACAGTTGTCGATGGTGGATTCCAGCTCACCCTCCCCGACAGCATCCTGTTCGACTTCGGGAGCACCGAGCTGCGCGAGGATGCCCGCCAGGCACTCACCCTCATCTCCGAGGTGTTGCGATACTTCGAGGACGCCGACGTGGTGGTGGTCGGCCACACCGATGGCATCGGGAGCGCGGCGGCGAACCAGCGGCTGTCCGAGTTGCGGGCCCAGGAGGTGGTCGACGCCCTGATCGCCGAACACGGCATCGCCACGGCGCGGCTCTCGGCCGAGGGTCGGGGAGCGACCGAGCCGGTGGCCCCCAACGTGAACGAAGACGGCAGCGACAACCCCGACGGACGGCAGCTGAATCGGAGGGTGGAGATCCTGGTGCTCACCGACGAGCCACTCCCGCCGCTGTCGCGCTGACACCCCCGATCCCGGCCTCCAGGGGCGAGGGCGGCTGGCAGACTGGGAGCGATGACCGGCAACCCGGATGCTCGCGCCGGACGGTACGTGCGGAACTTCGCCGAGCCCGACGACGTGATCGAACTGGAGGGTGTGGTTTCGCGCATCGTGTCCATGGGCGGGGTGGCGATCGCCCACAACGTCCACCAGCCGGGTTGGCGATGGTCGACCCATGTTCGTCCAGTGGTGGGCACCGAGTGGTGTGAGACGCACCATGTCGGCATCTGTCTCGCGGGCATCGCGCGGATCCAAATGGCGGACGGTCTGGAGTTCGAGATCGCAGCAGGGGAGGCCTTCGATGTGCCGGCCCGCCACGACGGCTGGGTGGTCGGCGACCAGCCGTGGGAGAGCGTCGACTGGACCGGGGTGCGCAGTTGGATTCCGGAGCGGGACGTGCTCGCCGATCGTGTGCTCGCCACACTCGTGTTCACCGACATCGTCGGATCCACCGAGATCGCCGGACGCCTGGGTGACGTGCGCTGGGGGGAGTTGGTGGGTGTGCACGAAGAGCGGGTGCGCGACGCGATCTCGCGGTTCAGGGGACGAGAGGTGAAACAGACCGGCGACGGTGTGCTGGCGATGTTCGACAGCCCCGAGCGGGCAGTCCGATGCGCGCTCTTCCTGCCGGAGGTGGCGGCCGGCGTCGACCTGGAGGTGAGGGTCGGTGTCCACACGGGTGAGGTGGAGGTGACAGACTCGGACCTGCGGGGGCTGGCCGTTCACGAGACCGCCCGCATCATGGCGCTGGCCGGCTCGTCGGAGGTGCTCGTCTCGTCGACGACGCGAGGGCTGGTGGACGGCTTCGACTTCGCAGATCGGGGCGAGCACCAACTGCGGGGAATCGGGACTCCGCGTCGTGTCTTTGCGGTGGTCGGCTGATCGGTCCGTGGGATACTCCGAGGAGAGGTGAATCGGTGGACTACGGACGGGATCTGGAGTTTGGGCTCTTCCTCGACCCGAGCGCCGAGGCGGTCGCCGCGGCTCGCCGGTTGGCGGCGGTGTGTGATGAGATCGGGATCGACCTGATCGGCATCCAGGATCATCCCTACCAGCGCCGCTTCCTCGACACCTGGATGCTGATGGCCGACCTGCTGGCTCGAACCGAGCGGGTGCGGGTGTTCCCAGACGTGGCGAACCTGCCGTTGCGGGAGCCGCCAATGCTGGCGAAGCAGGCGGCGTCCCTTGATGTCATGTCCGGGGGAAGGTTCGAAGTGGGGTTGGGCGCCGGCGGATTCTGGGAGGCGATCGTCGCGATGGGCGGCCCGGCGCGGTCGCGCGGCGAGGCGTTCCGGGCACTGGAGGAGGCGATCACGATCCTGCGGCTGTTCTGGAGCGGAGAGCCAAGCATCCGATTCGGGGGAGATCACTACACGGTGGCTGGGGTGAAGCCGGGACCCGTGCCCACCCGGTCGATCGAGATCTGGCTCGGGGTGTCCGGACCGGAGTCGCTGGCGCTTACCGGCCGTACGGCCGATGGCTGGATCCCTTCGGTCGGGACGGTCCCTCCTGACCGGATTCCGGAGATGGCAGACCGCATCGACACGGCCGCCTCCGAAGCGGGCCGCGAGCCCTCTGCCATTCGGCGTCTGTACAACGTCGCTGGAACGATCTCCGATGGGCCGGGGGACGGCTTGCTCGACGGCCCGGTGTCGCACTGGGTCGAGACGCTCACGGGGTTCGCCGTCGATCTCGGGTTCGACACATTCATCTTCTGGCCGCGCAGTGACGCCGAGGCGCAGTTGCGCCGGTTCGGAGAGGAGGTCGTCCCCGCCGTCAGGGCTGCAGTCGCGCAGGCGCGCGGCAGCTGACGCGGCCGGGTCGTGCGAGTCGGTCGCACCGATTGCCCCGCGCGGGCCCGGTAGACATCACGGGGTTCCAATAGAGTCCCAGGGGTGACCGAGAGCAGCGAAGGCGGTAGGCGCCACGTGTCGCGTGCTCGCGACGCCGTCGTCCGGATGGCCTGGGACGAGGCCTATCGGGAGTACTCGGCGGCGCCGGCCGCGCAGCTCGATCCTGCCGACCTGGAATCGTGGGCGACCGCGGGCTACCTCCTCGGCCATGTGGACTCAGCGATCGACGCACTGTCCCGGGCGCATCGGATGCACGAGGAGGCCGGTGACAACGCCAGAGCAGTTCGCACGGGTTTCTGGGTGGCGTTCATCCTGATGAACAGAGGCGAGATGGCACAGGCAGGCGGCTGGCTGGGGAGGTGTCAGCGCTTGCTGGCGGAGGTACCCGAGGACGCCGCCGAACACGGTTACCTGCTCGTGCCGAAGGGCTTCCGGCAGGCCGCGATCGAAGGCGACTACGTGGGCGCCCACGCCACCGGCCAGCGCATCGTCGCAGTCGGACGGGGGACCGGGGAGCCCGATCTGGTGGCGATGGGCCTGAACATCAGCGGGCGGGCCCTCGTCAGGAGCGGCGATGTCGAGGAGGGCATGGGCCATCTGGATGAAGCGATGGTGGCAGTCATCTCCGGGGAGCTGTCGCCTCCGATCGCGGGGACGGTCTACTGCTCGTTGATCGAAGCGTGCGAGGAGATCTCGGAGATCCGGCGCGCACACGAATGGACCGGTGCCCTCACCCGCTGGTGCGACAGCCAACAGGGGATGGTCACGTTCACGGGGCAGTGCCTCACCCATCGATCAGCCATCCTGCGCCATCGGGGAGACTGGCCGGGAGCGGAGCGGGAGGCTCTCCTCGCCTGCGAACGCTTCGTCGGAGCGGCCGACGAGCAGGCCACCGGCCGAGCGCGGTACCAACTGGGCGAGGTACACCGCGTCCGGGGTGAGATCGCCCAGGCAGAGGACGACTACCGGCGTGCCAGTGAATGGGGTTACGAGCCTCAACCGGGTCTCGCCCTCCTGCGCCTCGCGCAAGGCAGGACGAAAGCTGCGATGGCGGCGCTCGAACGACTCATGGCGGAGCGCACGGGGATCGTCGAGCGGATCCCGCTGCTCGCCGCATGGGTGGAGGTGGTACTCGAAGCAGGCAGCGTGGGGGACGCCGAGAAGGCGGTCGCGGAACTCGAGGAGGCGGCGGACCTCTTCGGCACGTCGGCACTCCGCGCCGAGGCGGAACGAGCCAGAGGACGGGTGCTGCTGGCATCCGGGCACGCTCACGATGGCCTCGGCCACCTGCGAGCGGCGTACGACGGGTGGCGGGCGCTCGACGCTCCCTACGAGGCGGCCCGTACGCGAGTACTGATCGGCGAAGCATGCCGATCGCTGGGGGACGTCGACACTGCGGACATGGAGTTGGAGGCAGCCCGGGCCGTGTTCACCGTCCTGGGGGCGGTGGCGGACCTGGCCCGACTGCCCATGGCAGCCGCGCCCGCCCATGGGCTCACGGCCCGCGAGCACGAGGTGCTGCGTCTCGTCGCCACCGGACAGACCAACCAGCAAATCGCCGACGAGCTCTACCTGGCGGTCAAGACGGTCGACCGCCATGTCTCCAACATCCTCACGAAGTTGCGGGTGTCCTCTCGTACCGGTGCTACCGCGTACGCATACGAGCACGGCCTCGTCTGATCGGGGATGGGTGATACCACCCAACCCTTCTCCTGCACAAGGCGGAATCTCCCCGAAGATCCGATCGGCTGGCGGCCGTAGCTTGCGCCTGTGGACGACGCAACGAGCCCGTGGGCGACAACCACGAGCCACCGACCGGAGGTGAACCATATGACGGCCTTTGAGACCGAATCGATCGACACCGTCGTCATCGGAGGGGGGCAGGCCGGCCTCTCGGTGGGATACCACTTGTCCCGTCACGATGTCCCGTTCGTGATCCTCGACGCCGGCCAACGGGTGGGAGATGCCTGGCGCAATCGGTGGGACTCGCTGCGGCTCTTCACCCCTGCCAAGTTCAGCGGACTCGACGGCATGGCGTTTCCCGCCGACGGCGACCACTTCCCCACCAAGGACGAGATGGCCGACTACCTCGAGGCCTATGCCCGCCGTTTCGACCTGCCGGTTCGCCTGGGGGTCGAAGTCGATCGGCTGTGCCGGCGGGGCGACAAGTACATCGTGGCAGCCGGCGACGCCGTGATCGAGGCCGACAACGTGGTGGTGGCCATGGCCAACTACCAACACGCCCGCATCCCTGCGTTCGCCTCCGAGATCGACGACGGCGTCGTCCAGATCCACTCGCACCACTATCACAATCCCGCCCAGCTCCAACCGGGTGACGCCCTCGTGGTGGGCGCCGGGAACTCGGGGGCCGAGATCGCCCTCGACATCGCCCACGACCGCCACGTGTGGCTCGCGGGCCGCCATCCCGGCCACGTCCCCTTCGACATCGAGGGACTGGTGGGCCGCAAACTCTTGGTGCGGATCGTCCTGCGGGTCGTCTTCCACCGCGTCCTGTCCCTGCAGACGCCGATGGGACGGCGCTTCGCGGCCAGAAAAGCCGGCAGGGGCCGAATGCTGGTCCGCGCTAAGCCGAAGGACCTGGTGGCCGCCGGGGTGGAGCGAGTCGCCCGGGTCGCCGGGACTCGGGACGGCAGGCCCCTGCTGGAGGACGGGCGCACGATCGACGTCGCCAACGTCATCTGGAGCACAGGGTATGACCCTGGCTTCTCCTGGATCGATCCCGACATGCTCGAAGCCGGCCTCCCGCGCCACCGGCTGGGCGCGGTGGCGGAGGCACCAGGGCTGTACTTCGTCGGGTTGGAGTTCCTGTCCGGCGCCTCCTCCGAACAGATCCACGGCGTGGGACGAGACGCCGCCCGCATCGCTGCTGCCGTCGCCGGACGTTCGAGGATCAGGCCCGCGGCCGGATCGTTCTAGCCGGCCGCCCCGATGTCGACGTTGTAGGCCTCGTACACGAGGTCGGAGCCGCGCTGGCGGTGCTCGGCCACGCGAGCCAACAGGGCGAGGGCCCGACGGCGCACCCTGCC
>CAZCRP010000081.1:4917-10249 GCA_964501055.1 uncultured Acidimicrobiaceae bacterium | reverse complement strand
GACTGGAGCTCAGACGTGCGCCCATCGGGTCTATCGCCGCCCCCAACGTCCCCGCCTCCGCCGAGGGCACCAGATGACCCACGCCCGCCAGCACGGTCACCTCCACATCCACGCCCCGACTCGCAAGCAGGCGAGCCGCGTCGTCGGCCACGTGCGGGCCAACCTCCCCGTCGTCGGCTCCCCATACCATCCGCACCGGACACGTGATGGCACCGAGTTCCTGCTCGTACGACTCGTTCACGGCTGCCACGAGCACGTCACGCATCACCCCGGAAGCCGCCCGATAGTCGGCCGAGCCGTGTTTTCGCCGGGCTCGCTCGAGGCGATCGGCTGAGACGAGCCCAACCCGACTCGCCCAGCGGATGAGGCGGTACGGCAGCGGCGGCGATCGACGGGACACCGCCGCCAGCAGGGGCACACCGCTGAGCACCAGACCCTGCACGGGCATCGCAGCCGCCAGGCACACCGCTACCCGGCCCCCGAACGAGTGGCCCACCACCACCGGGGGGTCCACCAGTCCGGCGATCACCGGCTCGAGAAGAGCCGCATAGCCCCGCGCCCCGATCGCGATCGTCGGGGGCGGTGAGGCGCCGAAACCCGGCAAGTCGACTGCGATGGCATCCAATCCGGCCAGCACCACCGAGAAATCGGATCCCCGCCGACCCCATCCGTGCAGCGCCACGACCCTGGCCGGTCCGGAACCGTGCTTCTCGGCGAACAAGCCGTCTGCCACCGACGTGAGTGCCATACCGGTCGTGAGACTCCGTTCCTCAACCCGTTGCAGCTGGGGACCGACAATACAGTGACCCCCAGCAACGCCTGCGACACCGATGACGACAGGACATCCGGCCACGATCAGCACGCTCGTCCGTTTCCGGGCGGCAGCGCTGCGCCGCAGTGTGCTGCTCGGCTGGGTGCTGCTGGTGGTGCTCACGGCTGCCGCGGTGCGGGCGGACAGCTTCCCCGATCAGCGTTTCCTGCTGACCGTCGCCGTGTTCCTCGTCATCCTGTCAGCCGCCAGCGGCACCGACTGGTCGACGATGCTACGCAGACCCTATGGGCCGCTGGTGGCCTGGGCATGGACCGTGGTGCTGGTGTTGACACTCGCCGCCATCGCCACCGTCGAGGGGCTGTTCCAGGCGGCATTGCCGATCTTCCCTGGCATCGTCGTCCTCACCGGACTGATCCTCGAACCGGTGCGCCACGCCTTCGTGTCGGTCCTGGCGGTTTTCATGGTGATCATCGCCGCCCTGGTCACGGCAGAAGCCGACACGTTCGCCGATCTCGTGATTCCCGTGCTGACCATCGGAGTGGTCGCGGCGGCCACCTCGCTCATCGGAACCGAGTTCGAGAAGGAGGCGGCGCTGGCCGCCGCCCACGAGCAGGCACTGTCGCGGCAGCGGGAGGACTTTCGCCGGCTGTACGCGGTCTCGACCACCCTCGCCGGCGCCGATTCGCTCGCAGAGGGATTGCCCGAGATCGTCGGTCGCATCTGCCGCTACGTCGACGCCCAGGTAGGGGTGGTGTTCCTGTACCGGCCCGAGGACCACACCCTGCGTGTGCTTAGCCCGATGTGGGTGAACGGGCACACCCTGGATGTCGACGAGATCACGGTCAGGGTCACCGGCGGCGGGGTGGTCACGAAGGTGTTCCGCAGCGCCAACGCCATCCGGCTCGTGCGGATCAACGAGCGGCCGGACCAATTCGGCGTCCTGGGCGAGCTCGGGATCGACGAGGCCATCGTCGCTCCGCTGCGAGTGGAGGGTCACAACGTCGGGGTGCTGGCGATCGGTGATCCGACCAGGGGACGCTTCACCGAGGACCAGGTGGGCGATGTGGCGTCACTGGCCGCCCCCGCCGCGCTGGTGCTGTCGCAGCTGGGCAGGTACGAGGCGGCCGCCGAGATGACCAAGCGCATGAAAGAGGTCGCCCAGATGAAGACCGATTTCGTGTCGGTCGTCAGTCATGAGTTGCGCACTCCGTTGACATCGATCATCGGCTCGCTCGACACCGTCCGCCGCCCGGGAATCGGCCCGGAGGCGACCGAGGAGTTGCTGGACTCCGCCCGCCGCCAGGCCACCAGGCTGCAGCGTCTGATCGAGGATCTCCTGTTCGCGTCGCGGGTGGACCGTCAGACGATCCCCATCTCGATCCAGCCGGTGGCCATCGTCGACGTGCTGGAGGAGATCCGCCTCACGTCCGCGGTGGGCTCGAAGCTGACCGTCTCGGTACAGCCGCCGAGTCTGGTCGTCGCAGCAGACCCCGATCACCTCCGGCGGGTGTTCATCAACCTCGTCGACAACGCAGACAAGTACGCACCCCACAGTCCGGTCGAGATCACCGCGCGGGACGTGCGAGGCAGGGTCGACATCGATGTCGTCGACCATGGGGAGGGGATCCCTCAGGAGATGCGCGGTCGCATCTTCGACGCCTTCACCCAGTTGGAGCGGTCCGAGACGCGGACCAAGGGCGGCACCGGCCTCGGCCTCTCCATCGTCAGAGGTCTCGTGGAGTCGATGGGCGGGACCGTGATGGTCTCCGAGACACCGGGAGGGGGGGCGACGTTCACGATCAGCCTCCCGCCTGCCGCGGTTCTGTCCGAGCTCACTCCTCTGGCTTGACCTCCGGAGCGCCGGCGCCCGCCGCCACCGCGTGGAAGCCGGCATCGACGTGCACCACCTCTCCGGTCGTCATACCCGTCCAGTCCGACATCAGGAGACACGCCATCCGCGCCACCGGCTCGGGGTTCGTCTCGTCCCATGGCAGCGGCGCCCGCTCGTTCCACACCTCCTGGAAGCGGCTGAAGCCGGGGATCGACTTCGCGGCCACTGTCCCGAGCGGTCCGGCCGACACCGCATTCACCCGAATCCGGTCCGGCCCCAGGTCGCGTGCGAGGTAGCGGGTCACCGATTGGAGGGCGGACTTCGCCACCCCCATCCAGTCGTACGCCGGCCACGCCTGACTGTTGTCGAAGTCGAGCGTCACCAACCCTCCACCCGCCGTCATCAACGGGCGGAGGGCAACTGCGAGGGTCTTGTAGGAGAACGCCGAGGTCATGAACGCCGTCGCCGCGCTCTCCGGCGGGGTATGGAGGAAATTCCCGCCCAGCGCGTCCGCGGGCGCGAACGCGATGGCATGCAAGGCGCCATCGACCCTGTTCCACTTGGCGCCGACTGCATTCACGAAACGGTCGACATGCTCGGGGTCGTTGATGTCGAGCTCGTAGACGTCGGCCGACTGCGGGAGACGTTGCACGGATCGCTCAGTGAGCCGCAGCCCGCGCCCGAACCCGGTGCACACGACTTCGGCGCCTTCCTCCTGGGCGATGCGAGCGGTGTGCCAGGCGATCGAGTCGTCGGTCAGCACACCGGTGATCACGAGTCGCTTTCCCTCGAGCAGCATTGGACCTCCTCAGGTTCCGAAACTCTGGCCGAACGTCATGATCCCCCGTATCCCCAAGCCCATCGAGAACAGGAATATCAGGCCATACGCCAGGGCGGGACGCTTGGCGAGCTGCGACCGATACATGTAGACGAACGTGAAGGTGAACATCATCACCACGCCGTAGAAAAGGTGCTGGTTGCCGGGGTCCCGGTCCTCGACCGCAAAACCGACCACGCCCAGCACCACCTGTGCGATCGCCGCCGTGAACCCGATGCCGCTCGCGAGCCAGAACGAGGGACCGGGAGGGCGGCGGGCGGCAGCGAGCACCACGCCCCACAGGCCGATCGCGCCGAGCAGCCACACGACGTACCAGCCGGTGCTGCGGTGGATCGACACGACCAGCGGCAGGTCGGCCTGGGCGAAGACGAAGAGCGGCATCCGGACGCGAGCGTAGACCCCGGCCGGATCAGTACTCGACCAGTTCGCCGGTGCGCAGGTCGAGGACGAACTCCTTGTCCGAGGTCGAGTCGGCGATCCACCGCGCCAGCGTCATCCCCGGTACCCGTACGATCCACCACGCATAGTCGTGGCGGCCAGACTCGAGAAACGCCTCGCGAGCGGTGCGCGCCCGCGCGATGGCATCATCCTCGACGTCGTATGTGCCCAGGATGCGCTCTTCGATCGGTGACCCCGGCCGATCACGCGGATCGATCTGCTCGACGACCTCGAACGGCATGGCGCGAGTGTACGCGACGCGCGATGCGCGGGCGGTCAAGAACCCAGCAGCCGCCTCTTCTGCTCCTCGAACTCCTCCGGCGAGAGGACCCCCTGGTCGCGGAGCCGTGCCAGACCCTCCAGTTCACCGACCATCGAGGTGGCTCCCCGCTTGAGGGCAAGCGTACGCGCCTCGCGCTGCTGGTAGATCAGGGACTGGAGGCCCTCGGGATCGGGGATGTCCGCGTAGCGGCTCTGCCCGGTCACCCCGGCCGACTCGATCACGAGGTCGCCGGAACGCACGATCCTCTCGAACACCGACTGGCTGAACGAGACATTGGTGATGCTCTCCAGCGGAATCTCCACGCCGGCGCGGGAGAACACCCCTGCCCGGTATACGACCCGCTCGTTGGTGATGACGTACTGGGTCGTGTACCAGTCGGCGAGCCGCTTTCCGCTGAGGACGATCCAGGCAGCCAGCGCCCCGAGGATCAGCACCAGTCGTCCCGCTCCCTCCAACGCCATGGCCGCGACGACGATCAGCAAGAGCAGGACCACGAAGGACACGATCGGAACGAGCAGGTACTGCCAGTGCGGACGGAACTCACGGACGACTTCCTCGTCGGGGCCGAGCAACCGCTTGGGATAGGCCATCGCCGCTGACGGTAGCCATCGGGTCGCCTGCGGGGAAGTACGCCCGCACCACAGACGCGAAGAAGCCCCGAGGGAGCTTCGGCGATGCCTCCACCCTCTCGGGGCTCTTCGAGTCCTCGGTGTGTCACTCCGTTGCCGGAGCAACCGCAGCCGGGACGCCGAGGAACCTCACGGCTCCCCGTTCGGCGGTCGGTGCCGAATGCCGAAGCACTCGATCCGTGCCACCTCGGCCTCAGACCGAAGTTTCCTGAGCTGCGACCCGAAGGTCGGTCCCTCGTGTACCGGTCCAAAGTCCGTGCGTCTCACCTCCACCGAAGCAGAGGCTCAGACGCAGCCTCGTACGAGGTCGGCGGATCGGTTGCCCGATCCACCCGCACCCACCGTTGCCGGTGAGTCCGTTGTGCGGAGACGTCGACCACGTTCGTCTTCGTCCCGCCGTCTCGTCGACACCGTTTCCGAGTCGACGAGCCGTTGATCCCTTGCGGGTTCGGATAGAAAGGTAGACGGCTGGCGTCAGCAACGAGCTCGAATCGGCATACGACTTTTCGCGACAACCGGCGAGATTTCGCGCCTCACCCGG
>CAZCRP010000081.1:0-4817 GCA_964501055.1 uncultured Acidimicrobiaceae bacterium | reverse complement strand
GCTGGACCGTGCGGACGCGGAAAACCCCGAGAAAGTATCCGCCGAAGCTTCAACCCTCTCGGGGTTCCCTGCCGCTCGCACTCCAGCCCGAAGGCTGGTCTGCTCCCGGCTACGAAAGCGACCTCTCGGTCTCTCCGTCCCGCTGCGGGGTCGCCCCCGCTGCAGTGATTGGGAAGGTAGGGGGTACTCGGCGCGACGTCAAGGCAGATCGACGGTGTCTTTTCGCGCTCCCCGGGTATGTTTCGCGACCCACCCGCCACGGGCGTGCGACGGGAGTCTCAGACGGCTGCTGCCACCGGTTCCGCGGACTCCGCCGCGGGCGCGGAGAAAGCCGGGCAGAGCTCCTGAAACGAGCACCAACTGCACAGTCGGCCCGGGCGGGGCGGGAAGTGCTGCAGGGCCATCGCCCGCTCGATCGCCGTCCACAGCGCCCGCAGTTGGCGATCCATCGCGTCCAGTTGCGGATCGTCGACCGCCAGCCGATACATGGTCGGGCCGTCGAGGTACAGCAGACGCAGCTCGCGGGGGGTCTCGCCGGTTCTCCTCCTGACGAGCAGGGCGTAGATCTTCAGCGCGAAGAAGGCGGCGACGGCGTACGGCTCGGGCGGGGCCCTCCCGGTCTTGTAGTCGGTGATCACCAGCTCGCCGGCCGGGTTGCGATCGATGCGGTCCAGGATGCCCCGGATGACGATTCCGTCCAGGTCCTCGAGCATGTCCAGTTCGCGTCCCATCGGTTCGACCTGCGACGGATCCTCGACCGAGAAGTAGTTCGCCAGGAGCGCGAGGCTCTCGACGCCCCACTGCCGCTCCGCTTCCACCGACTCGAACAACTCGGCGTACTCCGGCTCACACCTGACCTCGGTCCACGCCGCCCGGAAGAGGTCGTACAGCGTCTGGGGGGTGCGCGCGCCCGGGTCCAGATCGAACAGCCGCTGCAAGGCGAGATGGGCGGTGGTGCCGCGTGCCTGCTGCGACGTCACCGGCTCCGGCAGCTGGTCGATGCTGCGGAACTTGAACAACTGCGGGCAGATCTTGAAATCACTCGCCCGGCTCGGCGACAGTCGCTCCAGTTCCATGCCGGCACCATATCCCACGCGAATGACAGAAGTGTGATTCCCACGTCCTGGCGCAGCGCCCGCAGCCTGGTCTCGACGTGAGAAGGGCGGCCCGAGGAAGGGATCAGGGGAAGATGCCCCGGACCAGTTTGGCGTCCGTGACCCGCTGGATGCCCTTGATCAGGGCGGCGGTGCGCATGTCGGTGTTCTCCTTGACCGCGATGTTCAGGACGTCGTTGAACGCCCTGGTCATGATCTCGCGCAGTCTCCCCACGATCTCGTTCTCAGACCAGAAATACGCCTGGACGTCCTGCACCCACTCGAAGTACGACACGGTGACACCGCCGGCGTTGGCGAGGATGTCGGGGACGATGAACACCCCCCGCGACCGCAGGATGTCGTCGGCGGCCAGTGTCGTGGGGTTGTTCGCCCCTTCCACCACCAGCCTCGCCTTGATGCGATGGGCGTTCTCGGCCGTTACGACACCCTGGACGGCCGCCGGGATGAGGACGTCGCAGTCCAGGAGGAACAGGTCATCCCCGGAGAGATGGTCGGCGTTGGCATAGCCCTCGAGCACCCCGTTGACGTCCACCCACTTCGCGACGTCTGCGATGTCGAGGCCCGCCTCGTCGTGGATCGCTCCCGAGATGTCGGAGACGGCGACCACCTTCATCCCGATCTCGTCGGCCGCCACCGCCGCGTACCTGCCGACGTTCCCGAAACCGTGGATGACCACCTTGGAGTCCTTCACTGGCATGTCGAGATGCGAGCACGCCGGAGGGATCAACGAGACCACGCCCCTTCCCGTCGCCTCCCGCCGCGCGATCGAACCACCGAGCGAAGGCGGCTTTCCCGTCACGATCGCCGGCACGGAGTGGCCGACGTGCTGGGAGTAGGTGTCCATCAACCACGCCATCACCTGCTCGTTCGTCCCCAGATCGGGAGCCGGGATGTCGGACTGGGGGCCGATCACGCTGATGATCTCCATCGTGAAGCGGCGGGTGACACGCTGGAGCTCGGACCGGCTGAGCTCGCGCGGATTGACCCTGACACCGCCCTTGGCGCCACCGAACGGAACACCGACGATGGAGCACTTCCACGTCATCCACATCGCCAGCGCCGCCACCTCCCCGAGGGTCACGTCGGGGGCGTAGCGAATCCCACCCTTGGTGGGTCCCATCGTCGTGAGGTGCTGGACCCGATACCCGAACAGTGTCTCGACCGTGGCGTAATCGTCGCGACGGAACGGAAAGCTGACCACGGTGGACCGCTGCGGCACCCGCAGCCGGTCGGCGACGTTGTCGTCGAGGTTCATGAACTCCGCCACCCGGTCGAACTGGGCGACAGCCTCCGCGTACATCGGGCTGTCCCACTCGCCACTCCTCAAATCGGTGACCATGTTCCTCCCGGTCGCGTCGAGGCAGAATCTAGAGGAAGCGGACGCGCCGGCCGGGAATGGCGAGAGATTTGTCGCACCCGTCCCATACGGTGGAACCATGCCAACGAACACCAATTCCCCCCGCCAAGGCACCGTGGAACCGGTCGCCGGCACACCACCCGGGGTCGATGGATCCGCCGACGGCCTCTTCGAACGGGCCCTCGCCGCGCTGGAGGCGGCCGGCGTCGGATTCGTCGTCGTGGACGAGCCTCCCCACCTGCGGCCCGCTGCCTGAGGTGGGCCCTATCGTCGGTGTCGAGTGAGTGTCGAGCTTCGCATCGGCCCCGAAGAGTGGGAAGCGGTCCTGGCCGCGACCGACGGTCCGCAACTGGTGGTCGCCGGCCCAGGCACGGGGAAGACCGAGTTCCTGGTGCGCCGCGCCATCCGCCTCCTCCGCGGAGGCTGTGACCCTTCCGCCGTTCTGATCCTCACCTTCTCCCGGCGCGGCGCAGCCGACCTCCGGCGCCGCATCGCCGAGGGTCTGGGCCGGTCGATGGGTCCGGTGGCGGTCTCCACCTTCCACTCGTTCGCGATGCGCGTCCTCGAAGCACACGGGCGCCACCCGACCAGGGCGATGCCGACCCTGCTCACCGGGCCCGAGCAGGTGGCGCTGGTCGCGGAGCTGCTCGCCGCGGCCGACCCCGAGCCCTGGCCCCTCACCCACCGCGTCATGCTCCACACCCGCACCTTCGCCGCCGACGTGGCGGACTTCCTCCTCCGCATGGCAGAGCGGAGGATCGGGGCCGACGAGTTGCGGAAACTGGTCGTCGGACGGCCCGACTGGCGTGCCCTGCCCGACTTCCACACGCGCTACCTGGCCGAACTCGAGGCACGCCGGCGGGTCGACTACGGCACCTTGCTGGTCAGAGCCGTCGATCTGGCACTCGAAGTCGAGGCGATCGCCGACCAGTACCGGTATGTGCTGGTCGACGAGTACCAGGACACCTCCCCCGCCCAGGCCGACCTGCTCGGTGCCGTCACCAGCACGCACCGCAACCTGACCGTGGCAGGCGACCCCCGCCAGTCCATCTACGGGTTCCGGGGGGCGGACGTGGAGAACATCGCCCGCTTCGGGGAGAGATTCGCCGGTCGTGACGGCCGGGCGGCCCTCCGCATCGTGCTGAGCACCTCCTTCCGGGTGCCGGCCGAGATCCTCGCTGCCGCCGAACGAGTCTCGGCCGGGGGGGATCTGCCCGGCGCGGCAGGACCGATCGTGCCCGCCCCCCACCGGGGAGCGGTGGACGTCCACGTGTTCGACCAGTCCTCGGCGGAGGCGGCATGGATCGCAGCCGAAGTCGAGCGGATGCATCTCGTCGAGCGGATCCCCTACCAGCGGATGGCCGTCCTCGTCCGCTCCAGCCGTCATCTCCTGCCAGAACTCTCGCGGGCGCTGGACCGTCACCGCATTCCCCACGACACCCCCGACCGGCGGTTGGTCGACCATCCCGCAGTTCAACTGCTCCTCGATCTCGCACTTGCCGCAGCCTGCAATTCGGCCGAGGATCCGCTGCTCCGGCTGCGGACCGAGGCGCCGGTGCGACGCCTCCTCCTCAGCCCCCTCTACGACATGGGAGTGGCGGCAGAACGGGCGCGGCGCCGGGATCGGGTCCGCTTCGGGATGAGCTGGCCGGAGGTCCTCGCCCACGACGCCGCCACCGCCGACCTCGCCCGGCTCCTCGCCGACCCGTCGTGGGCCACGGCGGCGAGCGCGGTCGACGGGTTCTGGCATGTGTGGGACCGCCTCCCCCGCCTCACGGAGTTCGCGCTCGACGAGGGTCGCCGCGGTCACCGCGCCGCCTGGACCGCCTTCGCCCAAGTACTCGAACAACAGAAGGAGCGGGACCCGGGGATCACGTTGCTCGACTACCGCAGAATGACCGAAAGCGACGACTTCGAGGCGACGCCGCTCTTGTCGCACCGGCCGAGTCACGACGACCGCATCACCCTCACGACGCTCCATCAGGCCAAGGGACTCGAGTTCGACGTGGTGTTCATCGCCGACGCCACCGAGGACGTGTTTCCCGACCTCCGGCGCGGATTCAATCCCCTCGACCCTCAGGCTCTCGCCGGCGCCACCGACCGGGCGCGTTGGCTGCTGGACCGGATCCGGGAAGAGACGCGGCTCGCGTACACGTCGATGACGCGGGCGCGATTCCGCCTGGTCATGACCGCCACCACGGCAGGCATCGACGAGAGCGAACGCCGACCGAGCAGGTTCCTGCTCACCGCGGCCGGCGTCGAGGCGGTCGATGAGCTCCGGCCCGCGCCCGATCACCGCGGCGACCCGCTCACACCGAGTGGTTTGCAGACGCTTCTGCGCAAGA
>CAZCRP010000080.1:0-10263 GCA_964501055.1 uncultured Acidimicrobiaceae bacterium | reverse complement strand
CGCCGCGCGCCGCTGCGGCCGATCGGCGCCTGGTTGCACGAGCCGGACCCAGCGGTCATCCGCGCCGAGCTGGTGGCGAACCTGGCGGTGATGCTGGATTGCGGCCTCGTCGATCCGCACATCGCCTACCTCACCGGCGACCGGGCGGAAGCGAGTCCGTTCGTTCGCAGCTACCGGGTGGAGTCGGTACTCCCGTTCCAGCTCAAGCGCCTGCGAGCCCATCTCCGGTCGCTCGGAGTGGGGACGGTGACGATCAAGAAGCGAGGGTCACCGATCCGACCAGAAGATCTGCGGCGCCGCCTCGACCTGGCGGGCGACGAACACCGGGTCGTGATCCTCACGCGCATCGGGACGGCTCCGGTGGCGGTCGTCGCCTTCGAACCTCCTCACGCCACCGTCCGTGCCCAGATCTGATCGCCGGTGACGTCGAAGCCGCCGCGGGTGAGCGCATCGACCATCCACTCGACGGACGGCGCCATCACCCGTACCCGGGGGTAGCCACGGCGGTCGGCGCGATCGACCAGGGCCCGGACCAGTCGATAGGCGTCGGTGTCGTTCGCCACCACCAGCGGTACGAACATCCCCTCATCCTCCTCCTCGGCGATGATCCATCCGGACGGTCCATGGAGGAGCGCCCGTCCGGCGACCGCCTGCTCCAGGTCGGCCCGGACCATCCGGCGCATCAGCCAGCCGCGTGGAACGAGGGTGCGGCCCACGCGAGCCAACTGCGACTGTGACCACGCCACCCACGCCGGCTCGATCTCCGCCCGGGTGCCGACCACCAGCTGCTCGTCACCTGGGACCCGCCGGCCGCCGTTCGTCACGGGGTCCGGTTCCGACCCGAGTCGTCGCACCGCGTTCGCCCACTCGCACACCCGGCGGTACCCGGCGGCTTCGACTTGGCGCTGGGCGGCTTCGTTCCACGACTCGATCATCAGTCGGACGATCAGCGCGCCCTGCGCCGACGCCCACTCGCACAGGTGGTGATTGAGCCGAGTGGCGAGCCCCTTGCGTCGGTGCTCGGGATGCACCCTGGCGCCGTGCATCCAGCCCTCGGTGGCCGACATCATCACCCCGCGGGCAACCGCCACGGGACGGTCGTCCACCGTGGCGACGGCGACATGGGCGTTCGAGTCGGCCAGCCAGGTGTGGAAGGCGTCGCCCACGTAGTCGCCCCAACTGAAGGTGTTGGCGGTGAACGCGAGGATGGCGGCATGGTCCTCCGTCCTCGCCGGCCGGATGACGGCGTCCATCACATGCGTTCCGGGACGTCGATTCCGAGGAGGTCGAGGCCCGACACGAGCGTGCGCCGGGTGAGCTCGGCGACGCCCAGCCAGCTTGCCCGCAGTTCCGGATCGGGCTCGGACAGGATGTGGCACTCCTCGTAGAAGCGGTTGAAGATCTGCGACAGCTCGTAGCTGTATTCGGCGAGGTGGTTGGGCGCCCGCAGGGTGATGGTGCGGTCGATGACCTCCGGGAACCGGCTGAGATGGAGCACGAGGCCGCGGTCGGATTCACCCCGCAACTTCGTCACTGGCCCGATGATCTCGGCGGCCGCGTTGCGCATGATCGATCCGATCCGCACCGAGGCATACAACAGGTACGGGCCGGTCTTCCCCTCGAAGGACGTGAAGCGGTCGAGGTCGAAGATGTAGTTGGAGACGCGGTGGTTGGCGAGGTCCCCGAACTTCAACGCCGCCACCCCCACCATCCAGGCGATGTGGTCGCGTTCGGCCGCCGGGTATCCGACCGCCAGCTGCCGCTCGTCCATGCGCTCCGAGGCGCGCGCCACGACGTCGGACACCAGGTCGTGGAGACGGGGCAGATTGCCGTCGCGGGTCTTCAACGGCTTCCCGTCCGGCCCATTGACGGTGCCGAACCCGATGTGGTCGAGCACCATGTCCGGGGAGGCGATGCCTCCCTTTCTGGCCGCCCGGAAGACCTGTTCGAAGTGGAGCGCCTGGCGCTGGTCGACGACGTAGATGATGTCGTGGGCTCCGCCCTCGGCGCGCTCGTCGATGGTGGCGACATCGGTCGTCCCATAGGTGAATGCCCCATCCGACTTGACCAGCATCAGTGGGGGGATCTCGGTCTTGTCGTCCGGTTCGGCGACGTCGACGACGAGCGCCCCCTGGCTGATCTGCGCCGCTCCGCGCTGCTTCATCCGCTCGACCATCGGGCCGATCCGGTCGTGGACCGACGCCTCGCCCAACCAGAGGTCGAAGTGGACTCCCAGCTCGTCGTAGATCTCGCGCATCGCCTCGACGGAGACCTGACGGAAGTGGGCCCACAGGGCGCGGTAACCGGGACGGCCGTCCTGGAGCTCGAAGGTGGCCCGGCGGGCCGCCTCGGCAAAGGTCGGATCGTCCTTGGCTCGCCCCGAGGCGGTGGGATACAGCTCCTCCAGTTCCTCGACCGTGACGGGGGACTCGCTCGGATAGGGCCCGGAATGGGCGGGGTCGAAGTAGACCCAGTCGGGGTTGCGAAGTTGGAGTTCGGCGATCAGCTGGCCCATCGGCGTGCCCCAGTCGCCGAGGTGGACGTCACCGAGGGCCTCGTACCCGGCGAAGGCGAGGGTTCGCTTGAGAGACTGGCCGATGATCGCGGGTCGTAGGTGCCCGACATGGAGGCTCTTCGCCACGTTGGGGCCGCCGTGGTCGACGATGACCTTGCGGCTCTCCCGTGGCCGGGCGACGCCCAGCCGCTCGTCGGTCCGCATCGATTCGGCTGCGTCGGCCAACGCCTGGTCGGTCACGGTGATGTTGAGGAAGCCGGGGCCGGCGACGTCGATCTGGGCGATTCGCTCGTCGCCTACCGATGCCGCCACCTCGGCTGCCACCTCCCGGGGACTGCGGCCGGCTTGCTTCGCCCCCGCCATCGCCCCGTTGCACTGGAAATGGGCGAGCTCGGGACGTTGGGAGGGCACCACTTCGCCCAGCACCGGATCGAGGCCGACACCGGCGAATGCCTCACCGAAGAGCTGCGTGAGTTCGGACAGGAGGGACACCCACCGAGCATAGAACCGCCTGCGACCAGCCCCTCCTTGCTCGCCGCGCCCCCGCGGTGCGGCCCGACGGCTCGGACCTAGAACTTCACCACTTCCCTGGCGCGGCCGGCGATGCCCTCCGGGGTGGGGTAGAGCATGTCTTCCATCGCCTGGGCGAATGGCATCGCCGGGACGTCAGGCAGCGCGTAGCGTTTGATGGGCGCGTCGAGCCACATGAAGGTCTTGTCGGCGATCTGGGCGGCGAGTTCGGCTCCGTAGCCGACGAACTCGTTGTCCTCGTGCACGATGAGGACCCGGCTCGTCTTCTGCACCGATGCCTCGATAGTCGGCCAGTCGAGCGGCTTCAGCGACCGGAGGTCGATGACCTCGGCGGAGATCCCCTCGGCGTCCAACACCGCGGCGGCTTCGATGGCGAAGTGCGCCATGGCTCCGTAGGCGAGGATCGTCACGTCCGAACCCTCGGTGCGGATCGCGGCGGACCCGAGCGGTACCACCCACTCACCAGCCGGATACGGCCCCTTGCCGAGGCGGTACAGCTTCTTCGGCTCCAGGAACAGCACGGGGTCGGGATCGTCGACCGCCGAGAACAGCAGCCCTTTCACGTCGGCCGGGGTCGACGGCACGACGACCCTCAGCCCCGGCACGTGGGCGTAGAAGGCCTCCACCGACTGGGAGTGGTAGAGGGCGCCGTGGATGCCGGCGCCGAACGGCGTGCGGATCGTGATCGGACAGGTCCAGCGACCATCCGACCGGTAATGGATCCTGGCCGCCTCGGAGACGATCTGATCGAAGGCGGGGTGGATGTAGTCGGCGAACTGGATCTCGGGGATGGGTCGTCGACCCGCCGCTGCCATGCCGATGGCCGCTCCGATGATCGACGACTCGGCCAGCGGGGTGTTGAAGCAGCGGTCGCCACCGAACCGGTCGGTGAGTCCGACCGTCGCCTTGAACACGCCTCCCTTCTCGCCGCCCACGTCTTCCCCGAACACCACCGTGTCCGGGTACGCCTCCATCACCTCGTGCAACGATCGGTTGATGGCGGTGATCAGGTTCACGCTGTCGCCAGCGGGGACCGGTTCGACGGTGGTCTTGGGTTCGCTCGGTTCGATGACCCTGGCATACACGTGCGAATACGGGTCGGTCGATTGCGGGCGCGCTTCGGCCAGCTTGACGGCTTCGGACAGTTCGACATCCAGTTCGGCATCGAGGCTGCGCTCGGTCTCGTCGCTCAGCAGCCGCTCTTCGATCAGATACTGCTTGATCATCACGACCGGATCGTTGCGTCGCCACTCGTCGACCTCCTCCCGGGTCCGGTACAGCCGGTCGTCGTCGTCGGAGGTGTGGGCGTAGTAGCGGTAAGTCTCGGCTTCGATCAGTGTCGGTCCACCGCCGTCGCGCGCCCGGTTGACGGCCTCGGCCAGCGTGCGGTACACCATCAGCGCGTCGTTGCCGTCGATCAACCGGCCGGGGATGTCGTAGCCGCGCCCGCGGTCGGCGATGGAGCCCGCCATTTGCTCGGTGCTCGGCACGGAGATGGCGTAGTGGTTGTTCTCGATCACGAAGATGACCGGGAGCCGGTGGATGCCGGCCCAGTTCATCGCTTCGTGCCAGTCGCCCTCGGATGTCGATCCCTCGCCGCCGTAGACGGCGACCACGCCGTCCTCGCCCGCCTGGCGCAGGCCGTGGGCGATCCCCACCGCGTGGGGGTACTGGGTGCCGATCGGTGAGGACTGGGTGAAGACGCGGCCCTTCTCGTCAGACCAGTGGTTGGGGATCTGGCGCCCGCCTGACATCGGATCGTCGGCGCGGGCGAAGGTGGCCAGGAACACGTCGAGCAACGGGATTCCCCAGGCCAGCGCCACCCCCATGTCGCGGTAGTACGGGAGCACCCAGTCGATGGTGGGGTCGAGCGCCATCGCCGAGCCGACCTGGATGGCCTCGTGTCCCGAGGATCCGACCACGAAGGGGACCCGACCCTGCCGATTGAGAGCGAACATCCGGTCGTCCACCTTGCGGGCCAGACGCATCGTCCGGTACATGCGGACGACCTCTTCGTCGGACAACCCCAGATCGCGGTGGTGTATCTCCCGCCGCATCCACTCCATGTCGTGCTCCTCTGCTCGGGTCGGTCCGCGCACGCCCGCCTGGGTCACAGGTCGGACGGGTGAAGCCGACAGTCGCCGTGCCGGGTGTGGCACGGCGGGTACCGATGTGTGGCCGACACTCTAGGAAGGGGCCGGTCGGCCGTGCGGCCCGGCGCCGAGCCCGGTTAGGGTCGCACCGGTGATCAAGACGTCACATCTCCGGGTGTATCTGCCCTCCGACCGCATCGGCCCGCTCCCCGAGGCCGACACCGTGCTCCTCGGCACCCCGCGTGATCTCACCTTCGCCATCGCCGCCGTCCCGATGTCGGACGACGCCTTCGTGGCCGAGTGGCATGGGGCTCGCTACCTGTGTCCCCGCACGCCGCGTCTCCGCATGTTGGAAGGGGTGCTGGCGGTGCGCCACGCCTACACCCATCTGGGGTCGGGAGCGGTGATTCCCGAGCGGGTGGCGGTGGCCGCCAGGGCGGAGTTGGAGAGGATCCACGACGAGTCCCCCTCGGCGCGCTCGCACATCCTCACCTCGGCCTGGCATGTGCCCATCCGCTGGTTCGTCCCCTTCGTGACCGCCCCGCGCGAGATCGTGGGCGGACCGACTTCGATCCGGATCCGCTACCGCTGTGACCAGCGAGAGGCGATGGCGAATCTCGACTGGGCAGTTGCCACCCTCGCCGGAGTCGAGGCGATGGAGCACGTCGTGAACGAGGTCCGCGAGTTGCGGCGCTGGCTGGGTGAGTTCCCCACCACTGCGATGGTGGAACTGGACTATTGGACGGTGGCAGCGATGTTCTCCGAAACCGAACTGGTCATGGACGACAGCGCCGATGAGATCCGCAGCGCCCTGCACGCGCTCGAGCGGGGAAACGTCACGTCGGCGCTGCGGCGCTATCACCGGGTGTGCATGCGGTGGGCGGGAAGTCTCGCCATCTCGTCGTCGAACTGAAGTCGCCGTCCCCGCACTGGCATACTTCGGTCCATGGCTGAGCTTTCGATGATCCGTCCCGACCCGTATGACTTCCTCGACGTGGATGCGTTGTTGTCGAGTGAGGAGGTGTTGGTGCGGGACACGGTGCGACGGTTCGTGGCGGAGCGGATCCTGCCGGAGATCTCGGAGTGGTGGGATCAGGGAGTGTTCCCCCGCGAGGTGGCCAAGGAGATGGCGTCGCTGGGGTTGTTCGGGATGCACCTGGAGGGATACGGGTGCGCCGGCACGTCGAATGTCGCCTATGGGCTGGCCTGTACCGAGTTGGAGTTCGGGGACTCCGGGGTGCGGTCGTTCATGTCGGTGCAGGGCTCACTGTCGATGTACCCGATCTGGAAGTTCGGGTCGGAGGACCAGAAGCAGACCTGGCTGCCGCAGATGGCGGCGGGTGACGTGATCGGGTGTTTCGGATTGACCGAGGCCGACTCGGGATCGGACCCGGGGTCGATGCGCACCAATGCCCGCCGGGAAGGGTCGGATTGGATCCTCAACGGGTCGAAGATGTGGATCACCAACGGGACGATCGCCGACATCGCCATCGTGTGGGCCAAGACCGACGAGGGGTTGCGGGGGTTCATCGTCCCCACCGATTCGGCGGGGTTCGAGGCGCAGGTCATCAAGAAGAAGGCGAGCCTGCGGGCGTCGGTGACCGCCGAGTTGGCATTCACCGATGTGCGGGTTCCAGACGAGTTCCTGCTGCCGGAGGTGGCGTCGCTGCGGGGTCCCTTGTCGTGTCTGAACGAGGCCCGCTTCGGGATCCTCTTCGGGGCGGTGGGGGCGTCGCGGGCCGTGTACGAGGCGGCGCTCGAGTACGCGTTGGAGCGTCACCAGTTCGACCAGCCGATCGCCGGGTTCCAGCTCACCCAGCAGAAGCTGGTGGAGATGATGGTCTCCACCAACCGAGCGATGCTGGTGGCATTGCATCTCGGTCGCCGCAAGGACGAAGGGACCCTCACCCCCGAACAGATCAGCTTCGGGAAGATGGACAACGTCCGCAACGCCCTCGCCAACGCCCGTCTCGCCCGCTCCATCCTCGGCGGCAACGGCATCACCTTGGAATACCCGGTGTTCCGGCACATGGCCAACCTCGAGACGGTCTACACCTACGAGGGCACCAACGAGATCCACACCCTCATACTCGGCAACTCCATCACCGGCATCCAAGCCTTCACCTGACCGCCGGCGTCAGCTGCGTACGGTCTCGATCCATATCGCCCGGCCGGGGTGGCTGACCTCGTGGACCTGATCGCCGATCGAGCGGTAGAAGGTGATCGTCGTGGTCGGTCGGATCGGGTCCACCTCTGCGATGTAGGGAAGGCCGTCCGTCGTGAAGCCGAAGGCACTGATGTCGGCGCTGGCCAGAGTGAATGCCGGTTCGCTGGTTTCGAGGGCGTCCAGCCAGTACTCGACCCGCTGGTCCGCACCGAACCCGCAGCGGACCAGGGCGGTGAGCCCGTTCGGCCCCCACCGGGCGTCCCAGCAGTCCCGCGACCAGGGCGCGGCGGCGACCGTCTGCAGCGTCCAGTCCAACAGCACCACCCCCCCGGATGGCGAGGGGACGGCGATGAGGAACTGGCCGACCGCCGGTGGGGAACTGACCTCGATGCCTGGTTCCACCACTCCCGACTCCCGAACGAGATCGAGTGTCGCCCTGTAGCCATCGTCATCCCAGGTCACTGTCAGCAGTCCGGCGTCGCCCCACCCTGCTACCTCGGTGGTGGCCGACACCTCTCTCACCGGGCGGGGAATCGTCGGTGAGCCGGGCGTGAAGGCGCCGGTGGTGAGCAGCCGGCGGTCGCCGTCGCTCTCGACCCACGCCAGATGCCCCGCCAGCCGGGTGTGCCATACAGGGTCACCGACCAGCGCCGAGGACACTGGCTCCATGTACGCCCGGTTCCCCACCCACAACACCCGCGAGCCGGTCCACCGGTTCGCCGTGCCGCCCGCCAGCCACAGTCGCGTCGCATCGGCCCGGATGTCGCCCCACGGCAGAGGCTGGTTGGCGGGCGCGCGCCCTGCCGGCTCCCACACCGAGACCACCTGCATGCCGGAGCGGTCGATCGCGGTCACGATCAGGGTGTCGAGCATCCCCGGCACCATCGTGCCGAGGCGCGGCACGACGACCTCCGTGGTGGTGGTCGTGAGCGGGGCCGTGGTGGGCGAGGCACTCGGGTCACCCACCACCGTGTCCGTCACCCCGTCCGGTTGGGTGCCGGTCCCGGTGAAGATCGCTCCCAGCAGGAGGCCCGCGGCCAGACCGACCACGACCAGCAGCACCCCCCACAGTCGCGGTTCCGGCCCGTCAGGGGTCCGCTGTTGTGTTTCGGTGCCGCCGACTGTGACCATCGTGGGGGCCATTGTCCCTCAATGCGGGGAGACGGCGACACCTGTCAACTCGCCACGGCCGTTTCGAGCTCCCTCCCCGACCTCCGATCCCGCCGCGTGATAGGTTCAGATGCGACTCTGGCGAACGAAGGAGGAGTCATGTCCACCACCGGTTGGATCATCCTGATCGTGGTCCTGCTCATCGTATTCGGTGGGTTCGGGTTCAGCAGAAGGGGAAGATGACCTCTCCCTGACCGCGCCCATGCGGGTCTGAAGCCCGCACCGGACGGTCGCACTTCTCCGAGGGGTGGGCGAGGCCCACCCCTCGTGACGTGTTCTGGGAGGCCGAAAGCGCGCCGGTCGGATTGGGTTACCGTGGCGGGTCATGACCATGCCGGCCGTCTCGTTTCGAGGACTCACGAAGCGTTTCGGTGCCACGGTGGCAGTGGACGACATCGAGCTCGACATCCCGGTCGGATCGTTCTTCGGCATCGTCGGGCCCAACGGAGCGGGGAAGACGACGCTCTTGCGGATGGCGACCGGACTGCTCGAACCCGACGCCGGTGCGGTGGAGGTGGCGGGCTTCGACGTGTGGTCCGATCCCGCCACCGCCAAAACCCGATTCGGGGTCGTGCCCGACAACCCGAAGATGTTCGAACGGCTCACCGGCGCCGAGCTGATCGAGTTCACGGGCCGCCTGCGGGGGATGGATCCACACGTGGTGGAAGCGCGGCAGGGCTCGCTCCTGCGGCTGCTCGACCTGCAGGACTCCGCAGACGGCATCGTGGCGGACTACAGCCTCGGAATGCGGAAGAAGGCGGCCATCGCCTGCGCCCTCCTCCACAACCCGGCAGTGCTGTTTCTCGACGAGCCGTTCGCCGGGATCGACCCGGTGGCCCGTCAGACCCTGGAGCAGATCCTGTCGCGCCACATCGCCGCGGGGGGCACGGTGGTGTTCTCGGATCACGCCATGGACGTGGTCGAGCGTCTGTGCGATCGCATCCTCGTCATCGACCACGGCACGCTCCTCACATCCGGGCCGACTGCCGAGCTGACCGGGGGGCGCAGACTCCAGGACGTCTTCGTCGACCTCGTCGGCGCGCACATCACCGACGAGGGGGATCTCGAGTGGCTCGGGTCTTCGTCCGGCTGAAGCTGCGGCTTCTCCGCAACCGTCTCGCCACCGGGGGATTCCTCTCGGGGGTGGGGTTCTTCGTCATCTGGTTGGCGTCACTCGCCGGCGGTCTCGGCGGCGGACTGCTCCTCGGTGTGCTCTCCCGCGTCGCCCCCGAGGCCATCGGATCGGTGGCGGTGCTCGCCTACGCGGCGGTGGGATTGGCGTGGCTGGTGGTGCCTGTGATCCTCGCCTCCCTCGACGATTCGCTCGAGGCTCGCACCTTCGAATTGCTGCCCCTGAGCCCTCCGCAGCTGGCTCGCGGCCTGCTGGCGGCCGGACTGGTCGGTCCAGGCACCCTCGCCACCACCATCGGAATCGGGTACGGCTCGCTGCTCGCATTCGGATCCGTGGCCACCGCCATCCCCATCACCGCCGCGGCCGGGGTGACCGTGTTGCTGTGTGTCGCCACCGCCCGCTGGGCGACGACGCGACTGTCGGATCTGTTGCGTCGCCGCCGGGGGCAGGAGGTCGCGCTGCTGGTGGTGGTCGCCCTCACGGTTCTCCCCTCGCTGCTGTCGGTCACCGTGGCCGAGTCCATGGCCGACGAGCCGGACATCACCGGTGCTCTCGACCTATTGGCCGCCGTCGTGCAATGGACGCCGTGGGGGGCGCTCGGAAGGGCAACCGTCGCCATGGCGGCGGGCGAGTGGCTGGTGGCGGCCGCGGGCCT
>CAZCRP010000079.1:0-10267 GCA_964501055.1 uncultured Acidimicrobiaceae bacterium | reverse complement strand
CCATCCGCCGACCCCGGCGCGTAGGGTTCGGGCCAAGCCCGAACGAGCGAGGAAATCATGTCTGAGCAGAAGGACATCGTCCTCTCCATCCATCTCACGGAGGACGACACGACAACGGCGGCGGTGGCCGAACTCGACCTGCGCGGCGATCACTTCGAGGCTCGAGGCACGGCGCGGCGCAATCCCGACGATCCACCCCGGCCACTCATCGGAGAGGAGCTGGCCATTGCCCGCGCGTTGTCGAAGCTCGAGTCCAAGATCATGGACGCCGCCCAGGAGAAGATCGATCGCTACCTGACGCCTTGAGCGCTGGAGGTTCGGAGGGGGAAGCGGGCGGGCCCGCCTCGCGGACCTCCTCCTCTCACGCGATTTCGACGACCACCTTGCCCCGCGCCCGGCCCTCTCCGACCTGGGCCAAGGCTTGAGGGACTGCGTCGAGGGCGAACGTGCGGTCGATGTGGATGTCCACCTCCCCCGCAACACAGAGCGCGGCGAGTGGTTCGAAGTACTTGGGTCCCGGCTTGACCACCAGCATTCCGATGCGGCGACCCGAGAGCCGGCCGAGGACGGCGCCGATCGTCACGACCTGCAGCAGTCCAGGCACTGGTCCCCCGACGGCCTGATACCGGCCACCGCGAGTCAGCGCCCTACGTACGGCGAACACGGAACGGTGAGCGACGAGATCCAGCACCCGGTCGAACGGCTGAGCCTTGGTGAAATCCTGACTGCGGTAGTCGATCACCTCGTGGGCGCCCAGTGACCGCATGAATTCGAGCTTGCCGGCGTTGTCGACGCCGGTCACATGCGCTCCGGCGCGCGTGGCGAGTTGGATCGCGAACGAACCGGAGCCTCCGCCCGCTCCGTTGATCAGCAGCCGTTGACCCCGCCCCACTCCTGCCGTGCCCTGCAGCGCGATGGCGCCCGCCTGGGGGATGGTCGACGCCTCCGCGAACGTCAGCGTTTCCGGCTTGTGGGCGAGCGCCGCTTCGGCCGCCACCGCGTACTCGGCGAAGCCGCCCATCGGGCTCTCGCCGTACACCTCGTCGCCGGGACCGAAGCGCGTGACCTCCGACCCGACGGCTGTAACCCGCCCGGCGATGTCCGAACCGAGCGTTCTGCGCGCCGGAGACCGCAGTCCTCCGATCCGGGCGTACAACGGTGTCCCTCGCAGACACTCCCAATCCGAGAGGTTGACCGACGTCGCTACGACCTCCACCAACACCTGCTTCGCGGTCGGCGACGGCACCGCCACATCCTCGATCCGCAGCACCTCGGGCGGGCCGTACCGGTCGTAGACGACAGCCCTCACGGCGATCTGTTATCGAGTCCGGCGAGGACGAGAGGGGACATCCCGCTCACGTTACGCCGAGGCTGAGCTGCTAAGCCGTGGCGGTCGCAGAGGGATCTTCGGTCGTGGCCAGTGCCTGGAGGACGGTGCGCAGTTCGGATTCGGTGACATCGTCGGCGACGAACGGATCTCCCACGTCCCGCAGCAGGACGAACCGGGGACCACTCTGGCGGTCGTGTCGCAGGGCGGACAGGATCGCCTCGGGCTCGATCGATGACGGGAGCCCTGGGCGGAGACCGATGTGCTGTACGAGGCCCGCGACCCGCGTGGCCAGATCCTCGCTGGCATGGCCTCTGAGGTGGGAGAGATGCGCCGCGCCCACCATGCCCATCGCCACGGCCTCATCGGGGCTGATCTTCCCCTGCGAGGCGGAGACGATTGCGTGACTGAAGGCCTGGCCCAGCAGGAGGACATCCTGTCGGGCCGCGTCTTGGCGCATTGCCCGCGCGAGATCCAATCCGACTTCGACGGTCTGAGCAACGAGCGACTGCACCCCGGCCAACATGCGTGGCAGGCGCAGTTCGCCGGTCGACCACGATGTCGCCTCGATCTGGGCCACCAGGGACGGGTCGGCGACGAGACCGAGCCGCACGATCTGTGCCAGACCTGACGCAAAGTCATGCCGGGACAGTGTTTGCAGCGTGCCGACGTCGGTCAGCACAGCCCTGGGTTGCGGGTGGAACCCGATCGGGTCCCGTCCCGCGAGGACGGGGAGCCCCCCGTCGGTGAGGGTGGTGCCGACCATGGCGACCAGGTCGGTAGGGCAGTGCACGAGATCGAGCCCACGCCCGTAAAGAGCGGCGACGCGCCTGGCGATGTCGAGTGCGCCGCTCGACCCGAGGGCGACGACCGTGGCGGTCTCACCGACGCCCGCCTCCCGCACCTGGTCGATCGCAGAGCGCCCCGCGCCCTGTGGATCGCGGGCGCCACCCGCTGGCACGACGATCGTCAGCTCGGTCTCGCCGAGGTTGGGGGCGTAGAGGGCGCCAGCACGTTCGTCGGCGATCACCACCATGGGACCCCCGACCATGGCGAGTTGGCGCACCAGCGAGAGGATCCCCACCCCGACGGTGTACGCGCCCTCGCCGCCTGAGCCGGCCATGTCGTACGAGTCGTGCGCATGCCACAGCCGGGCCATCTCCTCCGCGATCGCCGTGGGATCGCCGTGACCGGTACTGAGCTGGGGAAACCGCGCGTACTCCTGCTGCCGTTCGGCCATCAGTGCGACGATCCGGTCGCGCGGGTCATCACCCCCGAGCAATGGCCGGTCGAGGCGGGACCGGTCGTTGACGACGCGGTGATGGACCTCTTCGGGGGTCGCCACCAGGCAGAAGATGCGGCTGTTCCTGCTCAAGGCGCGGTAGTTCTCAGGGTCGAGGATGAGGCGACCGCCGGTGGCGATCACCAGGCCGCGTCGCTGTCCCAGCTCCCGCGCCACCTCTCGCTCGAACTGGCGGAACGTCGTCTCCCCTCGGTCGGCGAAGATGCGACCGATCGGGCCATGACGCGACTCGATGATCTGGTCGGTGTCGACGAACTCCATGTCGAGCCGGCCGGCGAGCGCTCGGCCCACGGTCGTCTTCCCGGTTCCCATGAACCCGGTCAGCACCAGATTGTGGTCCGAGGTCATGGGCACAAGGTACCGAAGTCCCCCGTCGGGACCGGAACCCGCCCCCCGGCAGCTCCTGAATGCACTGCCGGCCATTCGAGGTGAGCATGACCAGGTTCGTAGTGGACTGCAGCGCCGCCCTGCAGTAGGCGGGCAACAGGAGCGAGGTGCGGGAGAGCACGAACTCCTCGCCCCCCACCCTCCTGGGTTCTCAAACGCTGTCCTCCCTGCACGAAGCAGTCCACCGGTAGCCTCAGTCCATGAGCGATCCGACGACGATCGACGCATACATCGCCGCTGCGCCGGAGCGAGCGAGAGATGCGCTCATCGAGACGCGGCGACGGGTCCACCAGGCGGTGCCAGGGGTGGGCGAGAAGATCAGCTATCGCATCCCGACCTTCACGTTGGGCGGCAAGTACTTCGCCTACATGGCGGGCTTCGAACACCACCTCAGCGTCTATCCGGTGACGACGCTTCCCGGCCTCGAGGAGGAGATCGCTCCCTACCGCTCCGGCAAGGGAACACTGAGATTCCCGCTCGACCAGCCGATCCCGTACGACCTGATCGAGCGCGTCGTCGTCGCGCTCAGCGAGCGACGACGCCCCTGAGCGACCGCGACCCATATCGCGAGTCGCAGCGAGCGATCAGCCCGCCGGAATCAGGCCAGGTCGAAGCGATCCAGGTTCATGACCTTGTCCCACGCCGCCACGAAGTCGCGCGCGAACTTCGCCTGGGCGTCCTCGCAGCCGTAGACCTCGGCGATCGCCCGCAGTTGGGAGTTCGCCCCGAACACCAGATCCACGGCGGTGCCCGTCCACCTCAGATCGCCGGTCTCCCGGTCGAGGCCCTCGTACACGTGCTCGGTGGAGGACACCCGCCATTCGGTGCCCATGTCAAGCAGGTTGACGAAGAAGTCGTTGGTGAGCGTCCCGGGCCGTTCGGTGAAGACGCCGTGTCGGGAACTTCCGGCGTTGGCGCCGAGGACTCGCAGCCCGCCGACGAGCACCGTCATCTCCGGAGCGGTCAACGTCAACAGGCTCGCGCGGTCGACCAGCAGCTCCTCCGGGGACCGCTTGTCTCCGGTTCGGAAGTAGTTGCGGAACCCATCCGCGGTCGGTTCGAGCACCGCGAAAGAGTCTGAATCGGTCTGCTCCGCCGTTGCGTCGGTCCGGCCCGGAGCGAAGGGAACCTGCACGTCGTGCCCCGCCTCCCGCGCCGCCCGCTCAACGGCGGCACAGCCGCCGAGAACGATCAGATCGGCGAGCGACACCCGCTTGTCCCCGGTCTGGGAGGCGTTGAAGTCGGCTTGGATTCCTTCCAGGATCCCCAGCACCGTCGCCAGTTCCTCCGGGTTGTTGACGTCCCAGTCCTTCTGGGGGGCGAGTCGGATGCGGGCTCCGTTGGCGCCGCCCCGCATGTCGCTACCGCGGAAGGTCGAGGCCGCGGCCCATGCCGTCTCGACCAACCGGGAGACGGACAGTCCTGAGGAGAGGATCGTGCTCTTCAGGGCGGCGATGTCCTCGCGGTCGACCAGTGCATGATCGAGGGCTGGAACCGGATCCTGCCAGATCAGCCGCTCGTCGGGGACTTCCGGCCCCAGGTACCGCACGACGGGCCCCATGTCCCGATGGGTGAGCTTGTACCACGCCCGGGCGAAGGCGTCTGCCAGCTCGTCGGGGTGGTCGTGGAAATGCCGGCTGATGGGCTCGTAGATCGGGTCGAACCGCAATGACAGATCCGTCGTGAGCATCACCGGGGAGTGCCGCTTCGTCGGATCGTGGGCATCCGGGACGGTGTCGTCCGCCCCCCGGTCCGTGGGTCGCCACTGATGGGCGCCGGCTGGGCTGGCGGTCAACTCCCACTCGAAGCCGAACAGGTTCTCGAAGAAGTTGTTGTCCCACTTCGTCGGCTCGGTGGTCCAAGCGCCCTCCAACCCGCTGGTGATGGCATCGGCCCCCATACCGGTGCCGAAGGTGTTCTTCCACCCGAAGCCCTGCTCTTCCAAGCTGGCGCCATCCGGTTCCCGACCGAGGTACTGCACCACGTCGGCAGCGCCGTGAGTCTTGCCGAAGGTGTGGCCGCCGGCGATGAGGGCCACCGTCTCCTCGTCATTCATCGCCATGCGGGTGAACGTCTCCCGGATGTCACGAGCCGCGGCGATGGGATCCGGGTTGCCGTTTGGTCCTTCCGGGTTGACGTAGATCAGACCCATCTGCACCGCTCCGAAGGGATCGGCCAGCTCCCGGTCGCCGGTGTAGCGCTCGTCGCCCAGCCAGGTGTCCTCCGGACCCCAGTAGAGGTCCTCTTCCGGCTCCCAGACGTCCACCCGCCCGCCGCCGAAGCCGAACGTCTTGAAGCCCATCGACTCCAGGGCGACGTTCCCGGCGAGGATCATCAGGTCGGCCCACGAGATCTTCCGACCGTACTTCTGCTTGACCGGCCACAGCAGCCGCCGCGCCTTTTCCAGGTTGGCGTTGTCGGGCCAACTGTTGAGGGGGGCGAAACGTTGCGTGCCCGACGTACCGCCGCCGCGGCCGTCGTGGATGCGGTAGGTGCCGGCGCTGTGCCACGCCATGCGGATGATGAAGGGTCCGTAGTGCCCGTAGTCGGCCGGCCACCAGTCCTGTGACGTCGTCATCACGTCTGCGAGGTCCGCCTTCACGGCCGCGAGGTCGAGACTGTTGAATTCGGCGGCGTAGTCGAACTCCTCACCCATGGGGTCGATGAGAGGAGAGTTCTTGTTGAGCACCCTGAGGTTCAACATGTTCGGCCACCAGTGCTGGTTGGCCATCGAACCCGTGGCGGTGTGCCTGTTGGTCAGCACCGGGCACTTGGCTGCGGGAGTCGCCTCCTCGGGGGTGGTGGCGGTAGCGCCGGCGTGTTCGCTGCTCATGATGCTCCTTCTCTCCTCATGTGGTTTTCGTTCTCACGCTTCGGGTGTCCCGGCCGGCAGCCCGACAAGCCGGGCACCGACCCCAGAAGACGACCTCAGCTTCGTCTATTGCGAAGCCGTGACCGTCGGTGGGTTGCAGGCACGGGTGGGCCGCCACGGCACAGTCGACGTCGACGGTGAGGCCGCACGTCCGGCAGACGAGGTGGTGGTGGTTGTCGTCTACCCGATCCTCGTACCTGGCAGGCGATCGCGCCGGCTGGATGCGCCGGATGAGGCCCTTGTCGGTGAGCATGCCCAGGGCGTCGTACACCGCTTGACGCGAGATGGAACCGATCTCCGCCCTGACGTGGTCTTCGATGTCGTCCGCCGTGCCGTGCGGTCTGCTCGTCACCGCCCGGAGGACGGCCAGACGCTGCGCGGTCACCTGGACACCGTGCTGACGGAGGAGCTCGGCCGGTTGATTGAACGCTCGGCGGGACACCGGCTGCACTATGTGTCCAATTGTCGACCCTGTCAAAAGATGGCGGCGAGCAGATTTCGCGGGGCAAGTTCCCTTGCCAAACACGACCTCTCTCGATACCTTGTGCTGCTATGCATTCTGGAACGAGGTATCGGAGGGCGTGATGCAGATCGACAAGGATCTCGTGGCGGCGTCGTCGACGCCGCTGGTACTGGCGATCCTGGCCGAAGACGAGAGTTACGGCTACGCCATCCTGAAGCGCGTGCGGGAGCTCTCCGGCGGAGAGATGGAGTGGACAGACGGGATGCTCTACCCGCTGCTTCATCGTCTGCACCGGCTCGGGTATGTGACGACGGAGTGGCGCTCGCCACCCGAAGGGAGACGACGCCGCTATTACGCGATCACCCCGGCGGGGCGGGCGGCCCTCGCGGAGCACAAGCGTCAGTGGGTCACGGTGACCCGGGCACTGGGCGACATCTGGGGAGGCCGCGACCTGCTGGCCATCGCGCGTGGGAGGGCCTGACCCGTGGCACAACTCGAAGCACAGATCGCGGAGTGGCGTGCCTTTGTCGGACGGGCAGTCGATGGCCGGGACGTCGAGGAACTGGAGACCCACTTACGTGACCAGATCGCCGACCTGACCGCAGCAGGACTCGCCGCCGATGAGGCCTTCCTGATCGCCGTGAAGCGGATGGGAGACCTCGACGAGCTGTCCAGGGAGTTCGCCCGCGAACACAGCGGCAGGCTCTGGAAACAACTCGTGCTCGCCGACCCGGGCGAGGAGCAACGGACACACAACCGCTGGACCGCGGCACTGGCATTCGCGGTGGCGGCGGCAGCGGCGCTCCACGTCGGGCGCCTGATCGCGGGTTTCCCCGAGTCGGAATCGGTGTGGTTTCTCCGCAACGCCAGCCTGTTCGTGCTGCCGATCCTCGCCGGGTACTTCGCCCATCGCCGTCGGCTTCCCGTGCGGCAAGTGCTGCTGACGTCCGTCCCGTTCGTGATCGCCGCCGTCGTGATCAACCTGTACCCGTACGCCGAGGCCTCGTCGACCGGGCTGCTCGTCGCGGCGCACCTGCCCCTGCTGGGCTGGTTCGTGATCGCCTACCCCTACATGAGCGGGGTGCTGCGCTCGCACGAGCGCCGCATGGACTTCGTTCGGTTCACCGGTGAGTGGTTCATCTACTACGTGCTGATCGCGCTGGGCGGCGGAGTGCTCTTGGCACTGACCATCCTCATCCTCGAGCCCACGGGCGCCACCACCGCGGAGCGGGTGATCGAATGGGTCCTGCCCGCGGGGGTGGCCAGCGCCGTGATCGTGGCCGCCTGGCTCGTCGAGTCGAAGCAGCAGGTCGTTGAGAACATGGCGCCGGTGCTGACCATGCTCTTCACACCGCTCTTCGCCGTGATGCTTTCCGCCACCGCGGTCGTCTACGCGGCGACCGGACTGGGCGGCGCATTCGATCGCGAGCTCCTCGGCGTCTTCGACGCGCTGCTGGTGGTCGTCCTCGGTCTCGTCCTATACGGGATCTCCGCCCGGGATCCGTCCGCCGCCCCTGGATGGATGGATCGCATACGGCTCGTCACCGTCGTCAGCGCCCTCGCCCTCGACGTGATGGTGCTCGGCACGATGATCGGCCGGATCGGCGAACTCGGCTTCACCCCGAACCGAACAGTGGCGCTCGGCCTCAACCTCCTGCTCCTCGTGAGCCTGGCGGGGACCGGTTGGCTGTCGTTTCGGTTCCTGACAGGCCGCGGCACCTTCCATTCGCTCGAACGCTGGCAGACCACCTACCTGCCCGTCTTCGCCATCTGGGCCGCCGCCGTCGTCGTCGTCCTCCCGCCTCTGTTCGGGTTCTCCTGACCGTCGCGCGCGCCGAGCCACCCGAGCCGGAGGACTGCCATGACGTCAGGAGTCTGTTCTCGTCGCCTCGGGAGTCGTGCCGGGAGCGCGGAGTACCTACAGTCTCCTGACTACCAGGAGTAGGCGGGCGTCGATGAGTCGATGCCGGCCCGAGGAGGGTTCTCCATGCCCGAGATCGTCTTGTTCCACCACGTGCAGGGTCTCACCCCTGGGATCCGCGCCTTCGCCGACGAGTTGCGCGGAGCCGGCCACACGGTGCACACCCCTGATCTGTTCGACGGCCGCACGTTCCCGACCCTCGAAGAGGGCATCGCCTACGCCCGCACGGTGGGGTTCGAAACCATCCTCGACCGCGGGGTGAGCGAAGCCGAGGCGCTGGGACCGGACCTCGTCTACGCCGGCTTCTCCATGGGGGTGATGCCGGCCCAAAAGCTCGCCCAGACCAGGGCGGGCGGCCAGGGGGCCCTCTTCTTCGACTCCTGCCTGCCGGTCGACGAATTTGGCGACGGATGGCCCGCCGGCCTGCCGGTCCAAATCCATGGGATGGACGCCGACCCGGTCTTCGCCGGCGAGGGCGACCTGGATGCGGCGCGAGCGTTGGTCGATTCCAACGAGCTGGCAGAACTCTTCCTCTACCCCGGCGATGTGCATCTGTTCGCGGACTCTTCCCTGCCCTCCTACGATCCGGCGGCGACCAAGCTCATGACCAGTCGCGTCCTCCAGTTCCTGTCCAGGCTCGAGTGAGGACCCGCGCGGTACCGATTCCCCCTTACCTGGCCTGGGGAGAGAATTTCTCCCTTGGCGACCGCGCGTCAGCGAGCTCGTCGGTTCACGGCGGGACGTCTCCTCCCCCCTCCCCGGCCTGCGGCCGGTACTCCCCGCTGTGGGGGGAGAAAATGAGTCTCTCCCTCCGCAGGGCAGAGGGGGCGGGACGCGTTGGGAAGAGCGAGCCGCCTGATCACGGCTCGCTCTTCACCGCCGTCGGAAAGGGATCAGCCGGTTTCGACCACTACTCGGATCTTCTCCGGTTCGGTCGGCTCGATCGCTTCGGGAAGCGTCACCTTCACGGTGAGAATCCCTTTGGTGTAGTTGGCCGTGATCTTGTCGGCGCTCACACCTTCTGGGACGGGAACGCGCCGCACGAACTGCCCATACCTTCTCTCATGCATGAAGCGATCGTCCTCAGAGAATTCCTTCTCCTCTGACTTCTCGCCCTTGATGGTGAGATAGTCCTCACTCACTGTGATCTCGACATCCTTGTCCGGGTCGATACCGGGCAGCTCAGCCGTGACGATCAACTCTCCATCGGTACGAGTGACGTCCATCGACGGCCGGAAAGGAAGCTCGAATCCCTCACTCACGAAGCGGGGGAAACGGAACATGGATTCCCAATCCTTCTCCAAGTCGATGAGCGGTCTCCACAGTTCCAGCTTCACAGTTGTCACCTCCAATCTCAGGCCCTTGCCCTCGATCTGGTGGCTGGTGGCCCGTGACCAGCCGGGCTTCGTCATTCCGATTGTCACTCCGACTCCGATACCGGGTTAGGGCCGGAAGACACGTTTGCACAACGAGTCAGGGGGCACTTTCCCCGGCCTGCGGCCGATACGCCTCCCTGCGCGCAGAGAGAATTTCTCCCCCTCGCGACCGAGCGCAGCGAGGGAGTGTTGGGGGGAGACAGCCTCGCCGCAGGCGAGGCAGAGGGGGGCGGCGAGCGTCAGCGAGCTCGTCGGTCCTGCCCGAGAAGTTGGTCGCCGCGCTAGGCGGAACTGACGTATTCGGCGAGGTGTTGGCCGGTGAGGGTCGAAGGAGCGGCGACCAGCGCGGCCGGAGTTCCTTCGAACACGATCTGGCCACCGTCATGTCCGGCGCCGGGACCGAGATCGATGATCCAATCGGCGTGTGCCATGACCGCGTGGTGATGCTCGATGACGATGACCGACTTGCCCGAGTCGACGAGCCGGTCGAGCAGACCGAGGAGATGCTCCACATCAGCGAGATGCAGGCCGGTGGTCGGCTCGTCGAGGACGTACACACCGCCTTTCTCCGCCATGTGGGTCGCGAGCTTGAGCCGCTGCCGCTCGCCGCCGGACAGC
>CAZCRP010000078.1:0-10347 GCA_964501055.1 uncultured Acidimicrobiaceae bacterium | reverse complement strand
CTCGCCCACGCCCCATTCTGATATCCGACGAGGTCGGCAGCCATGAGCGCCACCTCTGCCTCCGCCGCGCGCGGCAGGCCCCATCCGGCCACCGTGTTCCGCAAGCGGTCAGGAAGCACCGGAACGTCGACCGCGGCACCGGTCGCCAGCGCGTGCTCGGCCAGGACCGCCTCGACTTGGGAGCGGTCGCTGAACGCGGCGCGGCCCCACTCGAAGGCAGCCTGGTTGCGATCGACCGCCACGCCGTTCAACTCGATCGCCCGGCGGATCGACTCCGGCTGAACGGGAACCGCGCCCGCCTGCACAGCCATCCCCAACAGCAGGATGTTGGCGGACGCCGGGTCCCCGGCGACGGCGGTGGCGAGGGCGCCGGCATCCACCGTCTCCATCCCGGCACTGACGCGCGCCAGCCTGCCGAGCGCCGCTTCGGCCGGGAAGGCCAACTCGGGCCGGCCGATCATCGCCCCCGTGGGGACGCGCTCGGACGAGGCGATGACCGTCGTCACGTGCGGGTCGCAGGCTCCGATCACCGGATCGCTGGCCGCCACCAGTTGATCGAACGCGACGAGCGTGGCGGCCTCGCCCTCACCGACCAGATTCGTCGTCGCCTCCCGGTCGGCGAGGATCACGTCACTGACCACCGGCCCCGCCTTCTGCGACAGCCCGGTCTGATCCAGTCCGGCCACGCTCCAACCGTCGAACATCGCCGCGGTGGCCAGAATCTGGGCGGCCGTCACCACCCCTGTCCCGCCGATGCCGGCGAGTCTGAGCGGAACCGTGCCGGACACGGTGAACGGCGGGGGCGGCGGGACGAGGGACGGCGGGCGGATCGGGAGCGGACCTCTGTCGCCCACCTCGACCTCCATGAAGGCAGGACAGTCCCCCTCGACACACGAATAGTCGAAGTTGCACGAGGCCTGGTGGATCATCGTCTTGACACCGAACGGCGTGTCGAGTGACTGGACCGAGAGACAGTTGCTCTTGTCCCCGCAGTCGCCGCAGCCTTCACAGATGCGGTGGTTGATCACGATGCGCGTGGTCGGAGTCGGGAGCGTGCCGCGCTTGCGGGACCGTCGCAGCTCGGCGGCGCAGTCCTGGTCGTGGATGAGGACGGTGACGCCGGGTATCGCCGCCAGCACCTCCTGGGCCTCCACGATGCGGCTTCGTCCCCACACCTCCACGCCTGCAGGGAAGCCGCGGGAGTCGTAGTCGTTCCGGTCAGGGACGGTGACGATCACCCTGGCCACTCCCTGGGTGAGCAGGATCGAGCAGAGGTCCGCCACGCCCACCGCGAACGCCGCATCCTGGCCCCCGGTCATCGCCACCGTCGAGTTGTAGAGGATCTTGAAGGTGATGGAGACACCCGCCGCGATGGCCGCCTGGATGGCGAGTTGGCCCGAGTGGAAGTAGGTGCCGTCGCCGAAGTTCTGGAACACGTGGCGCGTCTCGACGAACGGCTCCATGCCGATCCAGTGGGCACCCTCGTTGCCCATGGCGGTGATCCCGAAGGTCTGGCCGACCAACTCCTCCGGCATCAGCAGCGACATGCCGTGACATCCGGTGCCTGCGCCCACCAGCGCCCCCTCGGGCACCTTCGTACCCCAGTTGTGGGGACATCCCGAGCAGAAGAAGGGCGTCCGGTTGACGGCGAGCGGGATGAGGGAGCGCTGGGTGGCGGGCGCGGGCAGCGGCGCCAGTCGCTCCTCGAGCCGGCGGGCGAGCCTCGCCCGCAGCCCGGGGAGGATGGCGTCGGTGTCGAGGAGCCCATGGGCCGGCATCAGCTTCGTGCCGTCCTCGTGCTTCTTCCCCACGACGGTCGGTCGATCGCCGAAGTCGTAGAGAGCGTCCTTGATCAGCCACTCGAGCGTCGGGTTCTTCTCCTCCACCACGATGATCTCGCTCAGGCCGCGAGCGAACCGATGGACCAGCTCGGTGTCGAACGGGACGGGCATCCGCAGTTGGAGGAGCCGGATGCCCGCTCGGCTGATCGAGGCATCATCGGTCAGCCCCAACCGATGGAGCGCCTCCTTCATCTCGTAATAGGTGTATCCGGTGGCCACGATGCCGATCCAGGCGTCCGGCGGATCGACCTCGATGCGGTTGAGCCCGTTGTCGACGCCGTAGCGGTACGCCAGGTCCGCCCTGACGGTGCGGAACTCCTCCTCGGCGGCGATCATGCGCGCCGAGCCCAGGAACACCGCGCTGGGGTGGGGGCGGGGCTCGTGGGCGGGCAGCACCGGGTCACGGCCGCGCAACGGCAGATCCACGGTGCCACTGCCGTCCGCGACCGGCGTCACGATCTTCATCGCCGCCCACAGACCCGAGGCGCGGGAGATGGCGGCCGCGTGGAGGCCCAGTTCCAGGCATTCCTCGGTGTTGCCCGGGTAGAGGGTCGGCATGTGCAGGTCGACCAGAGCCGCGTCGGAAGACGAAGGCATCGTCGACGACTTGGCGGCCGGATCGTCCCCCACCAGCGCCACCACGCCACCCAACGGGGAGGTCCCGGCGAAGACCCCATGGCGGATGGCATCGGTGGCCCGATCGAGACCGGGGGCCTTGCCGTACCAGACGCCGAGCACCCCCTCGTAGCGGGCATCGGGCCGGGCAGCGGCCAATTGCGAACCCATCACGGCCGAGGCCGCGAGTTCCTCGTTCACACCCGGCCGGTGGATGATCGGAAGATCGGGATGCTGACCCACCATCCTGGCGACCTCGAGGTCGAACCCCCCGAGCGGCGAGCCGGGATACCCGGACAGAAATGCGGCGGTTCGATGCCCCTGGGCCCGGTCCCGTCGGAGTTGCTCGGGGACGATGCGGGCGAGCGCCTGGATCGAGGTCAGGAAGACGCGGCCCTCGTGGCGGGTGTACCGATCCTCCAGTCGGTAGTCGTCCCACACCGACGTCATGGCGCACCTCTCACTCGAATCCGGCGCAGTGTCTCATTCGAGCCGTCGTACGACAAGGAAGCCGAACGAATGCCCGGCCGAGGGTCATCGAGCCGCCCGAAATTCGGTGCTGGGCGGGGTTTCAGGCGCTGAGGATCTCCCCCGTCACCGGTCCCAGTGGGAGCGGACCATCCGGGCCAGGGGCCGTGCCCCGCAGACCGACGACGTCTCCGTCCTCCAGGAACGACCGGGTGGCGCCTCCGACGTCGATCGGCTCGTCGCCCCCGTGAGCCAGTTCGAGCAGGCTCCCCCATTCGGTCGCGTCCGGACCCGACACCGTCCCCGAGCCGAAGAGATCACCTGGCGTCAACGGCGCCCCGTTGACGGTGATGTGCGCCAACTGCTGGCACGCCGTCCAATAGAGGCCGTCGGCCGCGTCGACCGCGGTGATCAACTGGTCGTCCTCGGACCCGCCGGGCTGCAGCCAGGCTTCCAGGCCAAGGGACAGCGACCAGTCATGCTCGGCGCGCAGGTAGCGGGCGGGAGGGGGTTCCTGTCGTCCAGCCGGGACCTTGGCATCCTGCAGGGCCGCCAACGGCATGACCCACGCCGAAACCGATGTGGCGAATGACTTCCCGAGGAACGGACCCAAGGGCACATACTCGAACGCCTGGATGTCCCGCGCGCTCCAGTCGTTGAGGAGAACCACCCCGAAGAGGTGCCGTTCCGCCTCACCGATGGGGACCGGCTGGCCGACCGCGGTGGCGCCGCCGACCACGAACCCGACCTCCAACTCGAAGTCGAGCCGCCGACTCGGCCCGAACGCCACTTCGCCGTCTGCTCCGAGACTGAGGCCTCGGGGACGGCGAATCGCAGTCCCACTGACGACGACGCTCGACGAACGTCCGTGGTAGCCGGCGGGAAGATGCAGCCAGTTGGGGGGCAGCGGGTCGGTCCCTGGTCGGAACAACCGGCCGACGTTCTCGGCGTGGTGCCGCGAGGAGTAGAAGTCGACGTAGTCGGCGACGTCCCACGCCAGGTGCAGGGACACCTCGTTCTGCGGCCGCCGTGACCGGTCGATCTCCCCCGCGGCGACGAGATCCTGCAACGCCTCCCGCAATGCCGACCAGGATTCGTGGCCGGCGGCGAGGAGCGGGTTCAGCCGATCTGCCGTCACCAGGGCAGGGTCCACCGCCCCAAGGCTCGGAGCCAGCACCGCCAAGTCGACGACATCGATGCCGATCCCGATGCCGAGGCGCCGGGGACCGGCGGCGTCCGAGAACACGCAGAACGGGAGGGCCGAGGGCGGAAAGTCGATCGGCATGGCCCCCGAACGCTAGGCGCCGCCCGCACCGGGCACCCGTCCCCGCCCCATCTTCTCTATGTTGCGCACGATGAGGCCGCTCGAATCCGCCGACGCCGACGCCCTCGCCGACCCGGCGGTCGACCTGGTACGCACCTGGCTGGCGGCGGCCCGGGATCGCACCGCTGACACCGCCGAGACGAAGCGACTCGCCGAACTGCTGGACGATCCGGCCGGACCCGGCTTCGCCATGCGGTTCGTGGATCTCGTGATCAGGCCGGAGGACGACCGGGCTGCTGCCCGCCAACTACGCGCCATCGTCACCTCCACGGCCGTTCCCGGGTTCCTGGGGCCCGTCGACCGGCTGCTGCTGCGTCTCGGCGCTGCCCTCGCTCCGCTGATTCCGAGTGTGGTCCTGCCGCTCGCCCGCGCCCGGATGCGGAGCCTCATCGGGCATCTGATCGCCGACGCCGATCCCCGCCGTCTCACCAGCCATCTCGCCCGGGCGCGGGAGGCGGGCAACGACCTCAACGTCAACCTGCTGGGTGAGGCGGTGCTCGGCGATCGCGAGGCCACCCGCCGGCTCGAATCGACGATCGCCATCCTGGAACGCGACGACGTCGACTATGTCTCGGTGAAGATCTCGTCGATCGTCAGCGAGCTCAACCTGTGGGCGTTCGACCACACGGTCACGCTCATCGAGGCTCGGCTGCGTCGCCTGTACCGCGTCGCGGTCGCGGGCCCCACACCCAAGTTCGTGAACCTCGACATGGAGGAATATCGCGATCTCGACCTCACGCTCGAGGCGTTCATGCGGCTCCTCGACGAGGAAGAGTTCTCGGCCATCACCGCGGGCATCGTGCTGCAGGCATATCTGCCGGACGCGTTCGGAGCGCTGCAACGACTGGCGGCGTGGGCGGCTGCCCGCAAGGAGCGACACGGGTCCGAGATCAAGGTGCGGCTCGTGAAGGGCGCCAACCTGGCGATGGAGCGGGTCGAGGCCGAGATCCATGGTTGGCCCCAGGCTCCCTACGGGTCCAAGCTCGAAACCGACGCCAACTTCAAGCGGTGCCTCGACTGGGCGCTGACTCCCGGGCATCTGCTGGGCATGAGGATCGGTGTGGCCTCGCACAACCTCTTCGACGTGGCGTGGGCGATGCTGCTGGCGGATCGCCGCGGGGTGGCACCGCGGGTGGATTTCGAGATGCTGCAGGGGATGGCGCCGGCCGAAGCCGCCGTCGTCCGCCAGGCGGCCGGCGGGTTGCGTCTCTACACGCCGGTCGTGTCCCGCTCCGACTTCGACACGGCCATCTCCTATCTCTTCCGTCGCCTGGAGGAGAACTCCGACCCCGAGAACTTCATCAGCGTGCTGTTCGATCTCGATCCGTCGGGTCAAGCCTTCGCCGAGCAGGAGGAGCGCTTTCGAAGCTCACTCGGGCAGCGGTGGGAGGTGGCGGATTCGCCCCGCCGCGACCAGGATCGCACTGTCCCCCCGGTGCCGGCCGACCCGGACGGCGCCTTCTTCAACGCCCCGGACACCGATCCCGCGGTCCCGGCCAACCGCGTCTGGGCGGCGGGCATCCACGCCAGTCGCGCCGTGGCAGTGCGAGCGCCGATGACCACCGACGTCGCGGCCGTCGACCACGCGGTCGCTGGCGCGCTGGCCGCTCAGCGAGAATGGAGCGCCCGCGCCCCGGAGGATCGCCGCCGGCTGCTGCGCGCCGTCGCCGCCGCGTTCGAACGGCGCCGCGCGGAACTGGTCGCCACGATGATGCACGAGGGCGCGAAGACGATCGCGCAGGCCGATCCCGAGGTGTCCGAAGCCGTCGATTTCGCCCGCTACTACGCCGACCGCGTCCTGGATCTGGTGTCCGTGGAAGGGGCGCGTTTCACACCGTTCGGCGTGATCGCCGTCGTTCCCCCGTGGAACTTCCCGGTGGCGATCCCGGCGGGCGGAGTGCTCGCCTCCCTGGCGGCCGGCAATGGAGTGGTCTTCAAACCGGCGCCCGAAGTGCCGCGCTGTGCCGAAGTGATCCATGAGACGCTCCTCGACGCCGGGATCCCAGCCGACCTCGTCCAGTTCCTGCGGCTCCCCGACGACGAGGTCGGGCGTCATCTCATCACCCACCCCGGAATCGGCGCCGTCATCCTCACCGGCTCGTACGACACCGCCGACCTGTTCAAGACGTGGAAGCACGAACTGCGGCTGTTCGCCGAGACGAGCGGGAAGAACGCCGTCATCGTCACGCCCAACGCCGACCTCGACCTCGCCGCCGCCGACCTGGTCTACTCGGCGTTCGGCCACGCCGGCCAGAAGTGCTCGGCTGCCAGCCTGGCGATCCTCGTGGGCTCGGTCTATCGCTCGGAACGGTTCCGGCGCCAGCTGGTGGATGCGGCCACCAGCCTGGTGATCGGCGGCGCGACCGATCCGCCGACTGACATGACCCCCCTGGCAGCCCGGGTGACCGATCGACTGGAGCGGGCCTTGACGGTGCTCGATCCCGGCGAGTCGTGGCTGCTCGCGCCTCGTCATCTCGGAGGCCGCACCTGGACGCCAGGCGTGAAGGACGGCGTGGCGCCGGGATCGTGGTTCCACCAGACGGAGTGCTTCGGACCGGTGCTCGGCCTGATGGCCGCCGCCGACCTCGACGAGGCGATCGCACTCCAGAACGGAGTCGCGTTCGGACTCACCGGAGGGATCCACTCCCTCGATGCCGCCGAACTCGATGCCTGGACCGAGCGGGTCGAGGTCGGGAACGCCTACCTCAACCGCCACATCACCGGGGCCATCGTCCGTCGCCAGCCTTTCGGAGGCTGGAAAGCCAGCTCGGTGGGACCGGGGGCAAAGGCGGGTGGACCGAACTACGTGGCGCAGTTCGGCACCTGGGTCGACGACGGTGAGATCGTCACCCAGTCCACGCCGGCGACCGCGCCGATCGATCGGCTGGCCGCGCCCTTCGACTCGGAGTGGCTGCGCACGGCGATCGCCTCCGACGAGTACTGGTGGCGGGCGGAGTTCGCGGCCGACCACGACCCGAGCGGGCTCAGGGTGGAATCCAACGTCTTCCGCTACCGCCCCCGACCGCAAGTCGTGATCCGGGCCGGGGAGGCGGCAGATCCAGTACTCGTCGCGCGCGCCGTGGCCGCGGCCATACGCGCCGCCGCGCCTGTCCGCCTGAGCTCGGCTCGCCCGCTCCCCGACCTGCGCGTCGAGATGACCGTGGAGAGCGACCGGGCGTTCCTGGCGTCGCTGCCTGCCCTCGCCGGCGTCAGAGTCCGACACGTCGGGCAGGTCCAACCGGGTCTCCACGCCGCGGCCTGGTCGGCGGGGGTGGAGCTCATCGAAGGACCGGTTCACCGCAGCGGACGCCTCGAGCTCCTGCCGTATCTCCGAGAGCAAGCCGTCTCGCGCACCCGTCACCGCTTCGGCAACGTCCTGCTCTGATCGACCTTCTGGGTCTTCCGGCTCCTTCTGACCGAATGGATCCGGCACGGCGATCGACAGTGGCTTGAATCAAGGCGGACCCGGGTATGTCCGATGACATGTCGTCGCCAAGGAACGGCTCAATGACGAGTTCGAAGCTGATGATCGCCGTCTGCGCGGTGACCCTCCTCACCGCCACCCCTGGCGTGGCCGGAGCGGCCATCGACCTCGACGACCCGAACCTCTTCGGCCGCGGGGAAGGGTGGACCCGTCCCGCCACCCTGGCGAAGGGTGACTCCGGCCCGTGGGTGCTGCGTCTCCAGCAGCACTTGGAGGATGCCGGCTTCCGCCCTGGCCGCGTCGACGGCGTGTTCGGCGCCGCCACCCTCGGCGCGGTCTATGCGTTCCAGAAGGTCCACGGCCTCGAACGCGATGGTGTCATCCAGGGCGAGGACTGGGCAGCGTTGACCACGGCCACCGTCCCGCAGCTGCCAGAAGTCGCCGACCAGCCCGACCGCGTCGAGGTGGACCTCGATGCCCAGATCCTCTATTTGGTGCTCGACCACCAGGTCGAGGCGGTCCTGCCGATCTCGTCGGGGAATGGTGAGCCGTACCGGGGACGCAACGGCCGCTGGGTCCGCGCCAACACGCCAGAGGGAAGCTACGACTTCTACCGCCGCGTCAACGGGTGGCGGATCTCCTATCTCGGCGGCCTGTACCGGCCGTTCTACTTCCGCGGCGGATACGCGATCCACGGCTCCACGTTCGTGCCTCCCTACCCGGACTCGCACGGATGCATTCGGGTCGAGTTGTGGGACATGGACTACCTCGTCGCGAAGCTCGCCCTCGGGATGCCCGTCCACATATACGGCGTGCATCTCGATCGCTCCGATTTGTTCGAGACCTGACTCGAATCGGGCACGGCCCTTCGGTTCCCGATAGCCTGGCGACGTTCGCTCCGGGAGGAAGTTTGACCTCGTTTCTTGGCTTCGGCGGCTACGTGCCGCGCCGGGTGATGACGAATGACGACTGGGCGCAACTCGTGGACACGTCCGACGAGTGGATCGTGCAGCGCACCGGCATCCACGAGCGCCGGGTGGCAGCCGACGAGGAATCGACCGCCACCATGGCCCATGACGCAGCCCTCGCCGCACTCGACGACGCCGGGCTCGAGGCCACCGACCTCGACGAGATCATCCTCGCCACCGACACGCCCGAGGTGAGAACACCGGACACCGCCTCGTTCCTACAGCACAGTCTCGGGGCGCGAGAGATCCCGTCGTTCGACCTCGGGGGAAGCGGCTGCGCAGGGTTCGTGCTCGCGCTGGACGTCGCCCGGTCGAGGATCGCCTTCCGGCCCAAGCGGATCCTCGTGGTGGGGGTGGAACTCATCACGCGGATGATCTCGTGGAAGGAGCGGGAGACCTGCGTCCTCTTCGGCGACGGAGCGGGAGCGGTGGTCGTCGGCCCGTCGGGCGGCAAAGCCGAATTGCTCGAAGTGGTCAGCGGAACCGACGGGGCGATGACCGGGATCCTCACCCTCGCCGTCGGCGGCACGCGGCATCCGTTCGACCCGAGTGCCGAAGGCGAGGCGCACCGCTACCTGACCATGCACGGCAGCGAGGTCTTCAAGCAGGCCGTCCACCGCATGTCGGCAGCCACTGTCGACGTTCTCGCCCGCATCGGTGCCTCTGTCTCCGACGTCGACCTCGTGATCCCCCATCAGGCCAACAAGCGCATCATCGACGCCGTCGGCCGCCGCCTCGACATCGACGCCGACAGGGTGTTCGTCAACGTCGACCGCTTCGGGAACACGGGATCGGCATCCGTCCCGCTCGCGTTGTGGCAGGCACGGCGGGAGGGAAGGATCGGTCCCGGCGCGTTGGTGATCCTGACGGCGTTCGGCGCCGGCTTCCATTGGTCGGCGGCGGCGATCAGGTTCGCCTGACACCGGCTGTCAGCGGCCGGGGTAGGACCGGCTGACGACGATGTTCCCGGACGGATCGCGCACGAACACGGTGTCTCCGGTGTTGTTCCACACCGCCGAGCCGGTATTGCACCAATACAGGGTGGTGGCCGAGTCCTCTCCGCACCCGGTGTGCAGGCGGACGGTCGCTCCCGCTGCCAGTTCGAAGCCGTCGGGGAACGAATAGCGATGAACCGCCGACTCGTCCCGGATCGACCAGCGGCTCAGATCCAAGGGCTCCGACCCGAAATTGGTCAGCTCGATCCACTCGCCGTTCAGACTCAGGTTGTCGTCTCCGGGGGCGTCGTAGTTGATCTCGGTGATCTCCAGACTGCTGTCGCCGGGAGGACCACACATGTTCGGGGACCACAACCCGAGCGCCTCATCCTGCGCCAGGCGCTGGGCGGTCTCCAGCTCATCCGCCCGGGCGATATCCGGCGGGTAGCGGCGGGCGATCGCCACCCCCGTCTCCACCAAGACTGCGTTCACGAATAGCTCGCCGGCCCACACGTAGCGCAGCAGTCGCCCGAACCGGTCGCGGTCGCTGGTGTCGGACTCGAGCCGCAGGTCGGAGCCCTCCAGCAACGACACGAGTCGGGCAGTGGCCGCATCGGCGCCGCACTCCCCCCGCTCCGGGGCGTCGATCCCGATCAAGCGCACCCGTTCCACCTCGCCCTCCACCACGACGTCGATGGTGTCGCCGTCGACGACCGTCACCAACTCCACAGCCCCCGCGATACGGGCAGGCACGGTCGTGGCGGCCGTCCCC
>CAZCRP010000077.1:0-10376 GCA_964501055.1 uncultured Acidimicrobiaceae bacterium | reverse complement strand
CGGCGAGGACGCCGCCACGACCACCGCCGCGCCGGGGACGACCGCGGCGGGTGAAACCACGACCACCGCGGCGGGCGACCCGACGTCCCCGGTCACGGTGCGCATGGGCATCAACAACCCCGCCGGGGTCATCGATCCGGTGCTGATCAACGATCTGGGACGGATCCAGTTCGTCAGTCTGATCGCCGACACGCTCACCTTTTCCAGCGCGACCGGCGAGCTGCGACCCGCGCTGGCAGATACGTGGGAGTCGAACGCCGACGGCTCCCAGTGGACGTTCACCATTCGCGAAGGCGCGATGTACTCCGATGGGACGCCTGTGACGGCTGCCGACATCGTGGCCACCTTCGAGGGGATCGCCGACGGGAACGCCGCCTCCGCCCTCGGGACCGGCGCCCTCTCCCCTGGCGGGACGGTGGCGCTCGACGACCGGACCGTGCAATTCAACCTCGACGCACCCGTCAGTGCCTTCCCGTTCATCGCGAGCTCCGACAACTACAACGCCATCATCCTCCCGACGTCGTTCTGGGACGCCTACGGCGAAGGCTCGTACGAGTCGAGCTTCATCGGCTCGGGACCGTTCGTGGTCGAGTCGTTCACCCCCGGGCAGGGAGCCACCCTGGTCCGCAACGAGAACTACTGGGGCCCGCGCCCGATCCCCGACCGAGTGGAGGTGACGTTCTTCGCCGAGGAGCCGCCGATGATCGCCGCCTTCCAGGAGGGACGGCTCGACGTCATCCCCTCCTTCTCGGCCGCCCAGGGTCAGGCGCTGCTCAACGACCCCAACGCCCAGATCGGCGTGATCTCCACCACCGAGCACCGCCAGATCCATCTCAACACCCAGGAAGGCCTGTTTTCCGACAAGCGCGTCCGCCAGGCACTGGCCCTCGCCATCAACCGGCAGGACATCGTGGACGGCCTCCTCGCCGGCTTCGGCGACCTCGGCAACGACCACCCCATCGCACCGTTCTACGCGGTGTTCAACCCGGACGCGGTGGCACAGAAGGAGGAAGACCTGGACACCGCCAACGCGCTGATCGATGAGGCCGGCGCCCGCGGCGCCCAGGTCACCCTCAACACCCTGGTATTCGCCGAGGTCGAGTTGCTCGCCCAACTGGTGCAGGAGGCGGCGGCGCGGATCGGGATCACCATCGATCTGCAGATCGACGACGCCGGCACCTACTACAGCAACTACTGGCTCGACTCGACGATCGGCATCACCAACTACGGACATCGCGGCGTCCCCAACGTGTACCTGGGAGCGCCGCTGAAGAGCGACGGCACGTGGAACTCGGCGAAGTTCAACAATGCCGAGTACGACGCGCTCGTCGATGCCTTCGTCGCCGAATTGGACGAGGACGCACAGCGCGACCTCGCCGGCCAGATCCAGGCGCTGCTCGCGGACGAGGTGCCGATGATCATCCCCTACTTCGTGTCGAACATCTCGGCGACGCGACCGGGTACCGCCGGGCTCGAGACCACCGGTATGGGACACGTGGTCATCACCGAACTGCAACTCGGAAGCTGATTTCGACCCATCGGCGCGCCCGGTCGGCAATGATGACGACCGGGCTCGCCGGCGGGGTTGCATGATTCGATTTCTCACCAGACGCCTCGGACTCGCCCTCGTGAGCCTGTGGCTGTTGAGCGTCCTCGTGTTCATCGGCACCAACCTGCTGCCTGGTGACGTCGGCCGTCGCATCCTGGGGCCGTTCGCCACCCAGGAGTCGGTGGATCTGCTCAACGCCCGCCTGGGCACCGACCGTCCGCTCCTCACCCAGTACCTCGACTACATGGGCGGTGTGGTGCAAGGCGACCTCGGCCAATCGGTGTCGTTCGCTCGGCCCGTGACCGAACTCCTCGGTTCGGCCCTCGCCAACTCGGCGAAGCTCGCGCTGCTCGCCTTCGTGATCGTCGTGCCGCTCTCGATCCTCGGCGGCGTGATCGCCGCCCTCAAGCGGGGGACGCTGGTGGACCGGTCGATCACCGTCTTCGGGCTGTCGGCCACCGTCATCCCTGAGTTCGTGTCCGGCATCGTCGTGATCGTCGTGTTCGCCATCACGTTGCGCTGGCTCCCCGGCGGCGCCCAGGCGCCGCCGGGTTCCGGGATCGTCGACCAGGTGCGCTATCTGATCCTCCCCGCCATCCCCCTCGTGCTCGTGCTGTTCGGCTACATCGCCCGCATCACGCGGGCGGGGATGATCGACGCGCTCGACTCCGACTACACCCGGACCGCCATCCTCAAGGGATTGCCCCGCCGCACCGTCATCCGCCGCCACGTCCTGCGCAACGCCCTCCTCCCCACCATCGCGGTGGTCGCCACCCAGGTCGGCTACCTGTTCGGGGGCCTGGTGGCGGTGGAGGTGCTGTTCAACTACCGCGGCGTCGGCCGGCTCATCTTCGACGCCGCCCAGCGGGCCGACTTCCCGCTGCTGGCGGGAGGGGTGCTGGTGATCGGGGTCATCTACCAGGTGTCGACCCTCGTCGCCGACACCCTGTACGGCGTCCTCAACCCCCGCGTCCGGTTGGGAGCCGACACGTGACAGTCGGCAGCGTCTCCCGAGCGCAGCGCCGGGCGCAGCTGGCCCGCTCGGCCACCTTCTGGGTGGGCGGGTCGATCACCCTCGTGTGGATCATCTTCGCCGTCTTCGGCGACTTCCTCACCCCCTACGAACCGGGCACGTCGAACATCCTGAACCGGCTGGCCCCCCCGTCGTCCGATCACCTGATGGGGACCGACTCGCTGGGACGCGATGTGCTCAGCCGGCTGCTGGCGGGAGCGAGACAGGTGCTGATCGTCGCACCGCTGGCCACCCTGATCGGGACGGTGGGAGGCACCGCGCTGGGACTGGTCACCGGCTACTTCGGCGGGTGGATCGACGAGATCACCTCGCGGGTCCTCGACGCCTTCCTGTCGATTCCCCTCATCATCACCGCCATGCTGGTGCTCGCCGCGCTGGGTCCCACCACGGTCGGCGTCATCCTGGTCATCGGTTTGGTGTTCACACCGATCATCGCCCGCACCGTCCGCGCCTCGACGCTGGCCGAGGCGAGGCTCGACTACGTGACCGCAGCCAAGCTGCGCGGCGAGGGGCCCCTCCACATCATGTTCGTCGAGATCCTTCCGAACGTGATGGGCCCGATCGTCGTGGAGTTCACGGTGCGGCTCGGCTACGCCATCTTCACGACGCTGGCGCTGTCGTTCCTCGGCTTCGGCGGGGACCCGTCGATCCCGGACTGGGGCAAGTCGATCGCAGAGCACTACGTGTTCCTCACCGGCGACGTGTGGTGGCCGACCCTCTTCCCTGCCCTGGCGATCGCCTCGCTGGTGGTCGGCGTCAACCTGGTCGCCGACGCCGTCGCGCAGGTGTTCGAATCGTGAGAGGATGCGGAGCATGACCGACGTCCGCACCACCGATGCCGTCCTCGCGGTCGAGGATCTCCGTCTCGAGTACCGGGTCGGTACCGAGTGGAAAGAGGCGATCCGCGGGGTGACCTTCGAGATCCCGCGCGGGAAGACCTTCGGTCTGGTGGGCGAGTCGGGGTGTGGCAAGTCGACCGTGGCGATGGCCCTCATGCACTACCTCCCGCGCAACGCCCGCATCACGGCGGGCACCATCCGCATGGGAGGACGCGACATCACCGACCTGAGCGGTCGCGAGCTGCGGCGTCTCCGGATCGAACGCCTGTCGATGGTGTACCAGGATCCGATGACGGCGCTCAACCCCTCGATTCGCATCGGACGCCAGGTCGCCGAGGTATTTGAACTGCTCGACGAAGCGGAGTCCGCGATCCCAGGTCGTGTGCGGGCCGTGCTCGAGCAGGTGAAGATCGCCGATCCAGACAGCGTGGTGCGCCGCTATCCGCATCAGCTCTCCGGCGGCATGTTGCAGCGGGTCGTGATCGCGATGGCCATCGCCTCCCGGCCCGAGCTGCTCATCCTCGACGAACCGACGACCGGTCTCGACGCGACGGTCGAGGCCGAAGTGCTCGATCTCGTCTCGAGCCTGCGCGACGAAGTCGGCACATCCGTGCTGTTCATCTCCCACTCCCTGGCCGTGATCCGCAAGATGTGCGATGTCACCGGGGTGCTGTACGCGGGGCGGATGGTGGCCTACGGCCCCACGGAGGAGATCTTCACCGAGCCGCGCCATCCGTACACCGTCGGCCTCCTCCGTTGTCTGCCGGGAAGTGCCGGAGGTGAGGGACGCCAGACGCTCGACACCATCCCCGGGTTCCTGCCGCCGCTGGGGGCCGACCTCCCGGGATGCGTGTACGTCGAGCGCTGCGCCATCGCCCGGGACATCTGCTCGGAGGTCGAACCGGAGCTGATCGAGGTGAGCCCCGGCCGCTACTCACGTTGCCACTTCCACGAGGAGGCTCCGAACCTCCCCCGCACCGTGCCGGAGGCATCGACGGCGGTGGTGCCCGGCCAGGTGCTGCTCTCGATTCGGGGCGCCTCGAAGACGTTCCAACAGGACGGGGTCCCGGTGCATGCCCTGGTCGACGTGAACCTCGACATCCGCCAGGGCGAGACCCTGGCCCTGGTGGGCGAATCAGGCTCGGGCAAGAGCACCCTGGCCAAGATCATCCTCGGCATCCACGTGCCCGATGAGGGAACGTTGATCACCCTCGGGGGCCAGGAGGTGCCGCCGGCGGTCGCCGACCGGGACGAGGAGCAGTTCCACGCGCTGCAGATGGTCTTCCAGAACCCCGACTCGGCGCTGAACCGGCGCCACTCGATCCGGCGCATCATCGGACGGGCGGTGGAGATCCTGAAGCCCGGGGCCGATGTGAAGGTCAGGGTCGACGAGTTGATGGCGTCGGTCCGTGTCGGCACCCAGTTGCTGACGGTCAAGCCACGGCAGCTCTCCGGTGGGCTCAAACAACGGGTGGCCATCGCCCGCGCCTTCGCCGGGTCGCCCAAGGTCGTCGTATGCGACGAGCCGACCTCCGCGCTGGATGTCTCGGTCCAGGCCGCCATCCTCAACCTGCTGTCCGAGCTGCAGCGCAACGAGCAGGTGTCGTACCTCTTCATCAGCCACGACCTGTCCGTCGTCCAGTACGTGGCGGATCGCGTCGCCGTGCTCTACCTCGGCAGGATCATGGAGGCGGGAACCACCAAGCGCATCTTCGCCGGACCGCATCATCCGTACACCGAGGCCCTCCTGTCCGCCTCGCCGGAATTGGACGACGACCGGCGCATCCGGTTGGAGGGCGAGATCCCGTCTGCCTCCGAACCTCCCCCCGGCTGCGTGTTCCAGACGCGCTGTCACCGCAAGATCGGCGAGATCTGCGAGACGGTCGAGCCGCCGCTGATCGAAGCCGAGAAAGGGTACGAAATCCGCTGTCACATCCCGGTCGAGGACCTGCGGCGCATGCAGGCGACGACCTGAGCCGGGTGTCGGCCTCCCTCGGCATCGTCGTCGACGGCACCCCGGTCGGCTGTGAGACCGATGACACGGTGCTGGTGGCCCTGGCGCGCGCCGGGGTGATGCCTCCCGGCTGTCTGTGCAACGCCGGTGACTGCCCCCATTGCCTCGCCACGATCGACGGCCTCCCGCACCGTCGCATGTGCCAGACGGCCGCGGTCGAGGGCATGGTGGTGGTGACGACGCCCAGCCGCGTCCACCCGCCGCTCCCCGCGCCCACCGATCCGACTCCGGTGGGCCACCGGACCGAGCATGTGGACGTCGTGGTGATCGGTGGGGGCGAGAGCGGCACCGCCGAAGCCCAACGCCTTCGAGCAGCAGGGCATGAAGTCGCGTTGCTCGAGGCCCGCGCCGGATCGGAGGCGCTGGCGGTCTACGACGGGCCGGTCGTCCTCGCCAGGATCGGCGGCGAGATCGTTCGTCTCCAATGCGACGAGGTCGTGGTAGCGACCGGGGCGGCCGAGATCCAACCGGTGGCTCCCGGGAACGACCTGCGGGGGATCCTGACACCCCGCGCCGCCGCCGAGTTCGTCCGCCGTGGCGTCGACCTGGGACGGGTGGTGGCGATCGGTGGGGCGCCGGAGGGGGTCGAGTGCCTGATGGTGGACGGACCCTGGTGCGAATCGAGGGTGACGGGCGCGTCGAGGCGGTGGTCGTCCTCCGTCCCTCTGGCGACGAGGTGCGGCTCGGATGCGACACGGTGACCGCCGACCTGGGCCTCTATCCGCGTGATCTCCTCGCCCGCATGGGTCCCCCGCAATGGGTGCGGACGATCGGTGATGCTGCCCATGAGCCGATCCTCCCTCAGTGTCCGCCGGAAGGCGTCGTCTGTCCCTGCTCCCAGGTCGAGCGGGCGGACCTCGACTTCGTGTGGGACCGCGGTTTCGACGAGATCGAACTGATCAAGCGCGCCACGTTGGCCGGCACCGGAACCTGCCAGGGCGTCGTGTGCACCCCGTACCTGCGGGCGTTCGTCCGTGAGCGCGGCGGGACGCTCCAGCCCGCCTTCACCGCCCGCCCGCTCGCTCGCCAACTGACCATCGGCGAGGCGGCAGCCGGATACCGGCTTCCCCCGATCCACCGCACCGCCCTCGACGCGATCCACCGCGACCTGGGGGCGCAGATGGACCGCATCGGAGGCTGGTACCGCCCCTGGGTCTATCCGGATACGGAGCGGGAGTACTGGGCCGTGCGCCGGGCCGTGTCGCTGTGCGACGTCGGAACGCTGGGCAAGATGATCGTGCGCGGACCGGACGCGGTCGAGTTCCTGGAGCGCCTCTACCCCTGCCGGATCGCCGACATCGGCCACGGTCGCTCCCGCTACGCCCTGCTCCTGGCAGAGTCCGGCGGGCTGCTGGACGACGGGCTGATCTCGCGGGTGGACGACACCACGTTCCACCTGTCCTTCACCTCCGGCGGCGCCTCCCACGCCGAAGCCTGGCTCCGGGACTGGGCGCACACCTTCGACGCCGACGTCCGCCTCATGGACCGCACCCACTCCCTCGGCGCCATCAACGTCACCGGGCCCCGGGCGTCGGAGTTGCTCGCACGAGCCGGAATGGATGAGCCGATGGGCTTCATGCGGCATCGGAGTCATCCCATCGCAGGGATCCCGTGTCATGTCTACCGCCTCAGCTTCACCGGCGAGACCTCGTATGAGCTCCACCACCCTGTCCGCCACTCGGTCGACCTCTGGCACGCGCTGACGGAACTCGGCGCCGACCTGGACATCGCGCCGCACGGGCTGCAGACGTTGCAGACCCTGCGACTCGAGAAGGGCCACATCATCATCGGCATGGACACCGAGATGGACAGCACGCCCCGCCGGCTGGGGATGGACTGGGCGGTGAAGATGGACAAGGCGGAGTTCGTCGGGCGCGCCGCGCTGGCCCGCACCGAGCAGCTCCCTCTCCGCCGGAAGCTGGTCGGGCTCACCGTCGACGGCGCAACGCCGGTGGACGGCGCCCCGGTGTATCTGTCCGGCCGGATCGGTGGATATGTGACGTCGTCCGCCTGGTCACCGGTGCTGGAGACATCGGTGATGCTGGCGTGGGTCGATGTCGTCGACTACCGCGTGCCACCCACGGTGGTGGTGGGCGACCGGGAGGCGACCGTGACACCGGTTCCGTTCTACGACCCGGAGGGAGCTCGCGCCCGTGCCTGAGATGCTCGACGTCATCCGGGTGGTTGCCACTCCGGCCGCCATCGACACCCTCGTGTCCGACGGCGTGGTGCTGCAGGTCGCGCCCGACGAGGCATTGATCCTCGACGCCACCGATGTGGCGGTGGACGACGACCACGCCATCGCAGTGCCGGACGACGGCTTCGTGGGCGTGCAGATCTCGCGGACCGATCTCGAGCGCTGGTGTCGACGCGAGGCCGACTGGCCGCTCCCGCAGTTGGTCTCCTACTTCGTCCAGGGCATGGTCGCCGGCCTGGCCGTGAAGATCTGGGTCCACGGCGACGAGGCGCTCGTCATCTGCCGGACCTCGCTGGCCAGCGACCTGGAGGAACGACTGTGAACGAGTTCGTCGAGCGTCGCGTGCGGCTGACCTGGCACGAGCCGAAGTCGCAGTACGACGTCGTGGTGATCGGGGCCGGCGGCCACGGCCTCTCCACCGCCTACTGGCTGGCCCGCGAGCACGGCATCCGGGACGTCGCCGTCGTGGATCGCGGTTACATCGGGGGAGGGAACTCCGGTCGCAACACGACCGTCATCCGAGCCAACTACGGCATTCCCGAAGCGATCCGCTTCTACCAGCGGGGCCTCGACCTCTACCGGCGGCTGGAGGACGACTCGGGCCGGTGGATCATGCATCAGGAGAAGGGTCTGATCTGGACGGTGCACAGCGAGGGGACAGTCCGCGGGGAGAAGAAGCGGGCCCTGATGAACACGGCTGCGGGTGCCGAGACGGTGTTCATCGAGCCTGACGAGTTGCAGCGGCTGGTCCCGCAGATCGACCTCACGGTGGGAGGGAGCGGGTACCCGATCCTCGGCGCCTCGTATCACGTCCGCGCCGCCACCGCCCGTCACGATCGCGTGGTGTGGCTGCTGGCGGAAGGCGCCATGGATGCCGGCGTCCACGTGCTCCCCCGCACCACCGTCACTGGGATCACCACCGCCGGTGGGAGGGTGACGGGAGTGGACACCGACCGGGGCCACCTCGCCACGCCGATCGTGGTGAGCGCGGTGGGAGGTCACGTCACGCAGATCTCCGACATGGTGGGTCTGCGAATGCCGATCCGCAGCCATCCGCTCCAGGCTTACGTGACCAACCACTACGCCCAGGGCTTTCCGCTGATCGTCGGATCCGTCGACTTCCCGTTCTATGTGAGCCAAACCCCGCGGGGCGAGATGCTCATGGGGGCGGAGTACGAGCGTGCGCCGAGCTACTCGTACCGGTCGACGTTCGAGTTTCTGCAGAGTTGTTCGGCCAAGGCGGTGGCGATGCTGCCCTTCATGCGCGACCTGCGCATCCTGCGCCAGTGGGCGGGCGTGTGCGACATCTCACCGGACGCCTCCCCGATCATGGGGCGGACACCGGTGGAGGGGTTCCTGGTCACGACCGGCTGGGGGACATGGGGCTTCAAGGCGATCGTCGTCGGCGGCGAGCAAATGGCGGCGCTGATCGCCAGCGGTGAGACGCCGGAGTTGATCGCTCCGTTCTCCTACGACCGGTTCGCCGAGGACCGCATCATGGCTGACGCCGGATCGGCCGGGACGCACTGATGGCGCTCGAGATCCCCTGCTCGTTCTGCGGGCTCCGCTCGGTCGAGGAGTTCCTGTACGGCGAGGTCGCGGACGTGCCGGACGAGATCACCGACGCCGCCGCCCGCGACCTGGACCGGGTGTACATGAAGTCGAACCCCGCCGGCCCTGCCCGCGAGGCGTGGTTCCACGTGTTCGGCTGCCGCCGCTGGACCTACCTCACCCGCGACCGCTCCACCAACACCTGGCTCTGAGGGGGGGTTCCGCGTACCCAGGGTTCAGGAGTACCGCCGCGGTAGCTGGGAGCCCACGGTTCACCGCTTTCGCGCCATTCCCGACGAACCGTGGGCTGTGGAGCACCGTGGCGGTAGCTGGGAACCCAGGGTACGCCACACCCCTCACTCACCCGAGTGCGAAGAACTCCAGCTGGATGCCGTCGGGATCCCTGAACTCGATGTTCCATCCGAACGCCACCTGCTTGACCTCCGAGCAGGCCACACCGTGGGCGGCCAGCCGTTCCGCCCATTCGTCGAGATGGGACCGATCGGCGAGGTGGAAGGCCAGATGGTCGAGCCCCGTCCGGCGCGGGTCGAAATCGCTGCCGTCTGAGCCCCGGTGGCACTGGAGCGCCACCGCGATCCGCCCCGCCAACACCATGGCCTCCCGGCCATCGAACGCCGAACCCTCGAACGGCTCCATCAGCACCGACAACCCGAGGACGTCCCGGTAGAAGGCGAGGCTTCGGTCCAGATCAGTCACCGACAGCGAGACGTGGCTCACGCCGCGCACATCGGGGCCGGTCGACTCGGTCACCCGTGACCCTTCTGCGACTCACGCACCGCCGACTCGATCGCCCTTCCCACCGCCTCGAATGCGGCCTCGGCCACGATGTCGACAGGCGCCTGGATCGTGCCGCAGCTCACCGCGAAACACGTGTCCCCGTCGAAACGCGTGTGGCTCGGCCGGACGCAGGCCGCGATGGCGTCCTGGCCGCGTACGGCGAGACGGCCAAGCTCGGATCGGTCGAACGCCGCGTCCGTCGCCACCACCACCAGGGTCGTGTTCTGGCCCCACTGGGGCATGAACACCGGCACGCCCGCAACATGGGGGCCGTCCGTGAGCGGTTCGCCTTCCAAGGTGAACACATCGCCGAGGGCATTGGTGACGACGAGGGCGCCGACGGTGGCTCCGGCCAAGCGAGCCAAGGCGGAACCGACTCCTGCCCGCGTGCGCCC
>CAZCRP010000076.1:0-10409 GCA_964501055.1 uncultured Acidimicrobiaceae bacterium | reverse complement strand
GACCGCGACTCGGCCGCGGCCGCCCGCGCCGAGACAGTCCTCGAACGGCTGCGGCGCATCGGCCAGGTGGCGCATGAGCGTCATCGGGCGGGAGCCGCCCGTCGGGAGGGCGCCGACGAGCGGCGTCGCGACCTGGAGCTCGAAGCGGCCGAGGTGCGACTGCGGATCGCCGAGACCGAGCGGGAGGTGCAACGCCTCGAGCTGCTCGCCGTCGAGGCGGAGTCCTCGTTCCGCCGGCTCGAGGACGAGGAGCGCTCTCTCACCGAGCAGGAGGAGATGACGACCGAGGGGGCGATGGCGGTCGTGCGCGGCGATCTGCGGTCGCTCGAACTGGCCGACGAGCGAGACCGTCGCGAGCTCTCGGCAGTCGAGTCCCGCGTGGCGACGCTGGCGGCCCGCCTGGCTGATGAGCGCGCGGCCGCCAGGAGGATTGCGGACGAGATGCGCGATCTCGACGCGATCGCCGGCCCCGCCCAGGAGCGCTACCAGGCGGCGGTGGACGCGCGAATGGCGTCGCAGGAGAAATGGGAGGCAGCCGAGGCAACACATGCCGAGGCACGCCTGGTCGTGGCAGGCGCCACCGCTCGTCGGGATGCCCTCCTGGCCGCGGCCGCCGGGTTGGCCGACACCGAGACGAGAGCATCGGTCGAGGCCGCACCCGGGGCGCGGGGATCCATCATGGCGGTGCTGGATGCACCCGGTGAGCTGGCCGCCGCACTCGACGCGGCCTTGGGCCCGTGGGCGGACGGCGAGGCCTTCACCGACCTCGATTCGCGGGAAGCGGCCGTCCGCTCGCTCAAAGCAGCCGGTCGGGGGGGCGTTTCGATCCTCGGACCGGCCGTGGCGGGGCACGATCCACGCGCCATACCCGGCGCCGAGCGCCTGATCGATCGGCTCGGCGCGGCGGCTGACCGACGGCTGGCCGAGGCGCTGGTGGGCGATGTGTATCTCGTCGAGGGCTGGCACGCGGGTCACCGCATCGCCCTCGCCCATCCCGGCATCAGGGTCGTGACTCCCGAAGGCGACCTGATCACCGCCGTCGGGATGCGCGTCGCCCATCCGGATGGCGCTTCGCCGGCGATGATCGAGTCAGCCGAAGTGCAGGTCGAGCGTGCCGAAATCGACTTGGCGCGATCCGCCAGCCTGCTCAGCCAGTCGCGGAGGACGTTCGACGAGGCACGTCAGGCGGAGCGTGACGCATTGGAGACGCTGGAGGCGCTGGAGGCTCGGCTGGCCGGATCCACCGAGGCCGTGGCGCGGCTGGATCGGGAGATCCAGTCTGGTGCCCAGGAGTCCGAGCGGTTGACCGAGCGGGCGTCGTCGCTACGGGCGGCGATGGACGGCCGCGGGAAGTCAGCGGAAGGGCTGAGACAGCGGCTGGCGGCCCTCGAAGGGGAGGAAGCAGAACGACAGGCGGCGTGGGAGTCGATGGTCGAGCGACGACGGGCCGTATCTGCGGAGCGGGAGACGGCCCGGGGCGCATGGCAGGAGCACTCGGCGGCTCATCGCGTCGCAGTCGAACAGCTCACCATGTTCCGGCGACGGAGCGACGAGATCGCGCGGCTGCTGACGGCGGAGACACGGACCCCCGTGGACACGGCGACGCTCGACCGGCTCGCGGCGGTGGCGTCGTCTGCTCGCCAGGCCACCGATGCCCTCCGGGTGCATCTCGAGGTCTTGCGAACGCGTCAGTCCGAGCTGCGGGAGAAGGCAGGCGAAGTCGGACGGCGGTTGACCGCGGCCCAGGCAGAGCACGATCTGCATGCGTCCCGCGTGGCCGGGGCGAGAGAGCGCCTCGCAGCAACCGCGGTCGAGCGCGCCGAACTGCGGGTGCGGCGGGAGCAAGTGATAGAGCGATTGCGGCGCGAGGCGGACGCGGACGAGGAGACCGCGCTGCGCGCTCCTGTTCCCGATGGTGAGATCCGTGTCGAGCTGGCGGCCCGGGAGGCGGAACTGCTGGCGATGGGACCGATCAACCCGCTGGCGGCGGCCGAGTACGCCGAGTTGGAGGAGCGACACGGCTTCCTGACGGGACAGCTCGAAGACCTGGAGTCCTCGCGCGCCGAGCTGCGGAAGGTGGTGGCCGCGCTCGACGATGAGATCCGATCTCGGTTCGGCGCCGCGTTCGGCGAGATCGCCGCCGCCTACGAACGCCACTTTGCCGTGTTGTTCCCTGGCGGGAAGGGACGCCTCCGGCTCACGGACCCCGACGACCTGCTGGCGACCGGCGTCGAGATCGAAGCGCAGCCGCTGGGGAAGAAGATCACTGCCATGACGCTGCTGTCCGGTGGGGAGCGGTCACTGGCGGCTCTGGCGTTCCTGTTCGCGGTCTTCGACGCCCGCCCCAGCCCCTTCTATGTGCTCGACGAAGTCGAAGCAGCCCTCGACGACGCCAACCTCCATCGCTTCGTGCGCCTCCTCGACGAGTTCCGGCCGCGTGCCCAACTGATCATCGTGACCCACCAGCAGCAAACCATGGAAGCCGGCGATGTGCTGTACGGCGTGACGATGGAGCCGGGTGGCTCCTCGAGGGTCGTGGCCAAGTCGATGGCGCAGGCGGCGGCCGATCTGGAACGGACGCCCGCTCGGTAACCTCCTGTCGGCATGGAACTCCTGTCCTTCCTCATAGTTCTTGCTGTGCTCGTGGTGGCCGGTGCGGGGTTCTACCTTGTCCGCCGGCGGACGTTCGAGCCGACGTCCGCGCCGCCCACGACCCCGAGCTTGGCGGCGAGGATCGCCCGCACTCGCGAGTCGTTGGGCGCCTCCTTGCGGGAGGTGTTCGCCCGGGGGGCGCTCGATGGCGCGTTCTGGGAGACGATGGAGGAGGCGCTGATCGGCGCTGACGTCGGCGTCACGGCTTCCGCGACCGTCGTGCGTCGCGTGCAGGATTCCGATCCGGTGGACGCCTCCGAGGCTCGATCGGCGCTCGTGCGCGAGCTCCGTGAGATCCTCGACGGCCGAAACCGGGAGTTGATCCTGCGGGGGACGCCGGCGGTGGTGCTGGTCGTCGGGGTCAACGGCACCGGCAAGACGACCTCGATCGCCAAACTCGCGGCCCGCTTGCGGGAAGACGGCCACACACCGATCCTCGGCGCGGCGGACACGTTCCGGGCGGCGGCCGACACCCAGCTCCGGACATGGGCGGAGCGGGTGGGGGTCGAGATCGTGTCCGGTCAGCCGGGCTCCGATCCGGCCTCGGTGGCATACGACGCCTTGGCGGCGGCCAAGGCGCGGGGGAGGGACGTCGTCGTCATCGACACGGCGGGACGACTGCAGAACAAGAAGAACCTGATGGCCGAGCTGGGCAAGATCCGTCGTGTGCTGGAGAGGGAATCGGGCGCGATCGGCGAGGTGCTGTTGGTCCTCGACGCCACCGCGGGTCAGAACGGCCTCACGCAGGCTCAGGTGTTCACCGAGACCGCCGGAGTGACCGGGATCGTGCTCGCGAAGCTGGATGGGACGGCGCGTGGGGGGATCGTGGTGGCCATCGAACAGGAGCTTGGCATCCCGGTGAAGTTCATCGGCGTGGGGGAGGGGGTGGACGATCTCGTCCGGTTCGACCCCGACGCCTTCGTCGACGCGCTGTTGGCCGATGTCTGAGCCCGACGAGCTCGTCACGGCCGCCCGGCAGGCAGCGGAGGGTTCATACTCGCCCTACTCCGGATTTCGGGTGGGGGCGTCGGTGTTGACCGCGAACGGCACGATGGTGTCGAGCGCCAACGTCGAGAACGGCGCCTACCCGGTGAGTCAATGCGCCGAGGCCAACGCCGTCAATTACGCCGTGTCACAAGGCCATCGCCACATCCCGGTGGTGGCAGTCGCCTGCATAGACGCCGAAACGGTGGACCAGGCCTACCCGTGCGGACGCTGCCGTCAGATCATGTCGGAGTTCGGGGTCGAGACCGTGTACGTGACGACGGCGTCCGGGGAGGTCAGGCGCCACGCCTTCGACGACCTTCTCCCGCACCGCTTCGCGCTGTAGCGACCGAGGTCTGCTGTTAGGCGTTCTTCAGGGCCTCCGCCAGCTTGGGGAGCACGTTGTTGACGTCACCGACGATGCCGAGATCGGCCACCGAGAAGATGGGGGCGTCGGGATCCTTGTTGATGGCGATGATCGTCTTGGAGTCCTTCATCCCCACCAGGTGCTGCATCGCCCCGGAGATCCCGGCGGCGATGTAGACGGCGGGCTTCACCGTCTTGCCGGTCTGACCCACCTGCTTGGCATATGGAACCCAGCCGGCATCGACGATCGCCCGGGTGGCGCCGGTGGCGGCGGCCAGCGGCTTCGCCACCGCCTCGATCAGTTCGTATTTCTCCGCCGCCCCCAGGCCGCGCCCGCCGGAGACGATGACGGTCGCGTCTTCGAGCTGCGGCCCTTCTCGCTCCTCGACGTGGCTGCCGGTGACCGTGGCGGCCGCCGAACCCACCTCGGGCAGGTCGACCGCGGTCACCGTCGGAGGGGGACCTCCCACCGCTTCGGCTTCGAAGGACTTGGGTCGGACGACCACGATCCACGGGCGGTCGCCGGTGATCGTCGAAGTCGCCAGCTGCGAGCCGCCGAAGATCTCGTGCGTCGCCCGCACGTCCTCGTCGAGGCTGACGTCGACTGCGTTGGACAGCACGGTGCGTCCCAGCCGCGCCGCCAGCCGTCCGGCGACATCGCGGTCGTCGTAGGCCTGACCGAAGAGGATCAGGTCGGGAGCGTGTGATCCGACGAGCTCAGCCATCGCCGCTGCCACCGGGGCCGAGATGAGCGAGTCCCCCGGGGACAGGTGCAGAACCTGTCGTGCGCCGTACTCGCCGACGGTGGCGAACGCCGCTTCGGAGCCGGCTCCGACGTAGATCGCCGTCACGTCACCGAGGTCGCGCGCCTTGGTCAGGAGCTCGAGCGCCAGCGTGGAGGGCGCGCCCTCCTCCTCCTGTGCGAAGACCCACACCGTCGGCATTCAGATCACCTTCAATTCGCGGAGCTTGGCGATGATGGCGAGGTGGGCTTCTCCGTCGTCCTCGATGATCGTCCCCCCGGAGCGCTCCGGTGCCGGCGTGATGTCTGTGACCTTCTGTTCGATCTCGGGACTGACGCCGAGATCTGCGACCGTGAGGGTGTCGACCGGCTTCTTCTTCGCGTCCATGATCCCCTTGAACGTCGGATAGCGGGGCTCGACCACGCCGGCAGTCACCGACACCAGCGCCGGCAGCGCGGCGGTGACCGTGTCGTAGCCGGACGTCGTCTGGCGGTGGATGGTCACGCCGTCGTCGATCTCCACCGACGTCGCGTAGGTGAGAGCTGCCACGTCGAGGAGTTCTGCCACCATCTGCGGCACCACCCCCGAGTAGCCGTCGGTCGACTCCGTTCCGGCGATGACGAGGTCGAAGCCCTCGCGTCGGATCGCCGCGGCCAGGACCCTGGCGGTGGTCAAGGCGTCCGAGCCGCGCAGCGCCGCGTCGTCGACCACGACCGCCTTGTCGGCGCCCATCGCCAGAGCCTGGCGGATGCCCTGCATGTTCCCCACCGGGCCCATGCTCACGAGGGTCACGGTTCCGTCATCGCTGGCCTGCGCGAGTTGCAACCCCATCTCGACGCCGTAGCGGTCTGTGTCGTCGAGCACCTGCTCCGCCGGGCGAACCAGCCAGTGGCTGTCCGGTTCGAGGGTGTAGTCGCTGGCCGGATCGGGGATCTGCTTCACGCAGACGACCACCTTCATCGGCTCTCTCCTTGTTCGTGGGTGCGGAGAGGCGACACTACCGACCGAACGGTCTGTTGCTCCAATCGACCGCCGCTCACCTTGCGGCGGCGATTCGGTCGATGACCAGCGGGCCGGTGAGCGCCTCGTCGCCGATCTGCCACGCATCTTCCAGCACTCGCAGCGCCTCCTGCAGGCGGGCCGGATGGCGGTACCGGAGGGTCGCCAGCGGCTGACCGGATTCCACGCGGTCGCCCACATCGGCTTCGAGCGTGATCCCGACGCCGGGGTCGATCGTGTCCTCCTTGCGCTCCCTCCCCGCTCCGAGCCGCATCGCCGCCACTCCGATGCGCCGGGCATGGCACGACGTCACCACGCCGGCTCGTTCGGCGGCCACGGTATGGGTGCGGTCCGCCCGGTCCAGGAGGGATTCGTCCTCGATGATCCTGCGGTCGCCGCCCTGCGCGGCCACCACGGCACCGAACAGCTCCATGGCACGTCCCGAGGCGACCGACTCGTCCAGGCGTGCCCGCGCCGCGTCCGCATCCGGTGCGATGCGAGCCGCGCGCAACATCTCGACCCCCAGCGCCATCGTCACCTCCACGAGATCGGGCGGCCCGCCACCCCGCAGCACCTCCAGTGACTCCCTGATCTCCGACGCGTTGCCCACCTCGCGGCCGAGCGGGGCATCCATCGCCGTGAGGAGCGCCACGGTCTCGACGCCCTGAGCCGTTCCGATGCCGACCATCGTCTCGGCGAGAACGCGGGCGTCCTCCAGCCGTTCCATGAAGGCTCCCAGCCCCACCTTCACGTCCAGCACGAGTGCATCGAGTCCCTCGGCCAGCTTCTTCGACATGATCGAACTGGAGATCAACGGAATGGAAGGGACGGTGCCGCTCGCATCGCGCAGGGCGTAGAGCTTGCGATCGGCGGGTACCAGCGTCGCCGACTGGCCGGCCAGAACGAGCCCGTGGCGCTCCAGGATCGAGGTGAACTCCTCCTTGGTGAGCTGGGTCCTGAATCCGGGAATGGACTCGAGCTTGTCCAGCGTCCCCCCGGTGTGTCCCAGCCCTCGCCCCGACATCATCGGGATGGCGACCCCACAGGCAGCCACCATCGGCGCGAGGGGAATCGAGACCTTGTCGCCGACGCCGCCGGTCGAATGCTTGTCCACCTTGGGAGCATCGAGATGGGCGAAGTCGAGCACTTCACCCGAATTCATCATCGCCGACGTCCACGCCGTCAACTCCGCGGGTTCCAGCCCCCGGATGAACACGGCCATCGCCATCGCCGCCATCTGGTAATCGGTGACGGTCTCGTTCGTGTACGACCGGATGAGCCACGCGATCTCCTCGTCGGTGAGGGCGCCGCCGTCGCGCTTGCGCTCGATGAGTTCGACGACGTTCACGAGATCTCGTCCAGGAAGGAAACACCCCGGGCGGGGGCGGGCAGGTCCATGCCCTGGGCGATGGTTGCCGCGATGTCGGAGAACTGCTGGCGGTCACCGAGCGCCACCCCGGCCGCGGCCAGGCCGGCGACGAGCAACGGCGTGTACTCGCGCGTGTGGTCGGTGGAGCCGTCGGTCGGATCGTTGCCGTGGTCGGCGGTGAAGAAGAGCAGATCGCCGGGGCCGAGGGCGTCGACGAGCGCGGGCACGTAGCGATCGATGAGTTGCAGCCCGGCGTGGAAACCGGCCGGATCCTCCCGGTGACCGTACGTCATGTCGAGGTCGACCAGATTGGTGAAGATGATGCCTGGTTCGGTGCGGTCCCTGAGCGCGGCCACCGTCTGCTCCAGTCCGTCCTGGTCGCCTTCGGTGTGGACGGCAGCAGTGAGTCCGACGCCGGCGAACAGGTCTTCGATCTTGCCGATGCCGAACACCTGCCGTCCGGATTCCTTGGCGTGATCGAGCACGGTGGGGGAGTGCGGCGGGAGCGCATAGTCCTGGCGGTCGTAGGTTCGCCGGAAGGCGCCCGGCTCTCCCACGAATGGCCGGGCGATGACCCGCCCGATGTGGAAGTCGTTGCAGTGCCTGCGCGCGATCCGGCAGATTTCGTAGAGCCGCTCGAGCGCGATGACGTCGTTGTGGGCGGCGATCTGGAACACCGAATCCGCGCTCGTGTACAGGATCGGATTGCCGGTTGCCATGTGCTGCGGTCCCAGGCGCTCGATGATCTCGGTGCCGGACGCGGCCACGTTCCCGATGAACTCGACTGCTGCCTCGTCCTCCACCGCCTGCACCAGTGCGGGGGGGAATCCGGTGTCGGTGTACGTGCGGTGGGCCACGGCCGTGATGATTCCGGCGATCTCCCAATGCCCGGTCGTCGAGTCCTTCCCTTGTGACGCCTCGGCGAGGCGGCCGTACGCCATCGTCGGACGGTCGACCGGCGCAACGCCGAGGAGGTCACCGTGGAGGTTGCCCAGTCCGGCAGCGGTGAGGTGAGGAAGGTCGAGGCCGCCGACGGCCGTGGCGGTGTGTCCGAGGGTGTCCGCTCCCTCGTCGCCGTACTCGGCGGCATCGGGCGCCTCGCCCACCCCGCACGAATCCATCACCACGATGACGGCCCGTCGAATCATGGCCGGAGTATGGCCCGTCCCCGGGTGATGGCGACGCCCTCGGCGCGCAGGCGAGCTGCCTGGCGGCCGGCGTCAGGAGATCGGAGAGAGCCGTCCCATCCCACCACCCGCCACCACGGACAGTCCTCGGCCGTCGTCCGGAGCAACGATCCGACGGCGCGGGCGGCGCGGGGAAAGCCGGCCTCGGCCGCCACCTCGCCGTACGACATGACGTTGCCGGCGGGGATGGAGCGGATCACGGCGAGGACGGCCGGTTCGAAATCGGTCGTCACGTCCCGAAGAGGCGGTCGCCCATGTCCCCCAGGCCGGGGCGGATGTAGAAATGCTCGTTGAGGTCCCGGTCGAGGGCGGCGGTGACGATCCTGACGTCGGGGTGGGTCTGCTCCATGTGCGCCACCCCCTCGGGGGCAGCCACCACGCACACGGCGGTGATGTCCGTGGCACCGTGCTGTTTCACCTTGTTCACCGCCCACGCCAAGGAGCCACCCGTCGCCAGCATGGGCTCGAGGATGAGGACCCTGGCATCTTCCATCGGCGGGAACTTGGCGTAGTACTCCATCGGCTTGGCGGTCTCCTCGTTGCGCTGCACGCCGGCATAGCCGATCGCGGCGGAGGGAAGCATGTCGAGGGCGGCGTCCAGGAGCCCGAGACCGGCCCTGAACACCGCCACCGCCACCACCGGACGCGCCAGGCGCCCGCTCGTCGTCGATTCGAGGGGTGTTTCGACCTCGACGTCGACGAGCGGGATGTCCGAGGTCGCCTCGGCGACGAGGAGATACGCCAGCCGGCGGGCAGAGGCCCGGAAGCGGGGTGTGTCGGTGTCGATGGAGCGCAGGTCGGTCAGGTAGTGCTGTGCCAGCGGATGATCGACGACGGTGAACACGATCTCCCAGGCTAGCCACGACCGCCCCACGAGGACCCCCGACCGCGGGGCAGATCGCGTCGTCCTGTCCGGCTGTCATCCCTCCCACAGCAGCGTGTCCGGGTGGAATTGGCTCCAGGCGAACCAGAACGCCTGGTGCGAGGCGATCGGTGACCCACCGGCGGTCGCCCGCAAGCCGCCGCCGTCCAACACCACCGCGACGCCGGCCAGCGACACCGATCCCCCGGCGGTCAGGGTCGCCTTGGCCGCGGCGGCGGGAAAGGCCACAGCAGTGCCGTCCGCGAGCACAACGCCCAGCACCTGCTCCTGCACCGGAAGCCGGAGGTCGCGGCCGCCGATGGGGAAGATGGGACCCTCGTCGTCCCTCCCACCGAGCGGGTCGAGGTCGTAGGTCCGCGCGATGCCGCCGTCGGCGGCGACGATGGTGGTGTCGGGATGCTCCGCCTTCCACTCTCCCCAGGTGGTGGTCACCACCGAGGCCTGCTCGAGCACGACTCCGGCCTCGAACATCGGGCCGACGACAGCCGCGCCGGTGAACGTGTCGAACACCGAGCGAGAGATCAGGTCGTACATGACCTTGTTGGATCGTGACAACAGCCCGCTCGTGCGGAGCACCGGGTTCTCGAATCCCGCTACGTCGTCGGTGAGATACACCTGGGCGGAGGCGCACAGCGTGCAGTACGCCATCCCCAACCGCCGCCCGCCCAGCGTGTCGTTGACCATCTCGTGCACTTCCATGATGTTGCGCGGATAGGCGCGGGCCTCATCGCCGATCCTGACGCCGAAGACGATGCGGTCGTCCGGGTACCAGGCGCCCCCGGCGGCGTCTGTCACGGCGGGATCGTCGAGTGCTGGGATGCAGGCCCGCACGCAGGCGACCGGGGTCCCCCGCGGCCGGTCGTCGATGAGCACGCCTCCCCATGACAGATGCCGATGATCGATGGCATGAGGTTCGGCGAAGACGAAGTCCCAGCGGGGATCGACGATCAGGAAGAGACGGCGCTTGTAGTCGAGGTAACCGGGCGGTTCGGGCAGATCCCAGGCGATGAGATGGTCTGTGACTGCGACCCAGGTGGCGATGCCGCTGAACTCGACGCCGGTCAGCGGCGTCAGGGCATCTCGCGCCGCTGACAGCACCTCGCCCGCTCCTGCGAACCGGAGCAGGTCGGCGATGAGCCAGGCCACTCTCGTATCGCCGGTGGCGCCGAGGGCCCTGACCGCCTCGGGCTGGACCGAATCGGGCATCGCCGACCACACCCGGTCGA
>CAZCRP010000075.1:0-10423 GCA_964501055.1 uncultured Acidimicrobiaceae bacterium | reverse complement strand
CCGCCCGGCCGTGGCGGCCACCCTGGCGGGCGCCGCCGAGGCGTGGCGGCGACCAGGGGGACTCAGACAGATGGGAATGCCCATCCCGGCCTGGGACGAGGAACGGCATGAGGCGGTCCTCAAACAGATCCTCGAAGACCTCGGGCCGGACGACTACGAACGGTACCGCGCCGAAGGGGCCGCCATGGACCCGCCGCAGGCCCTGCAACTGGCCCTGTCCCTGTCATCTCCCGCGCCGGACGGTGGCCTGCATTGAGCCGGTGCGAAATCGGGTGCGCCACCCGACGGGCGCCGACGGACTCCGGTAGGTTCGGATGCGACGTCTGGCACAGGAGGATGACGGTGTCCCGCTCCCGGCAAGACTGGCGACTCTGGCTGACGGTGGTCGCGATGATGATCACGGCAGTCCCGCTCGGCGCATCGGCTGCTCCCTCTCCCGGCGCCGCCGGCGCGTCCGAAATCCAGGTCGAGACCGTCTCGACCCGACCGGACCTCGTCACGGGAGGTGATGTGCTCGTTCGGATACGGGTGCCGGAGGCAGTCGATCCCGCCCGGGTGATGGTCAGGGCGCGCGGCCGGGACGTGTCCGACGCGTTCGTCCTCGTCGGTGATGGCGAGCTCCTGGGGCTCGTCGAGGGACTTCGCCTCGGATCGACGGTGCTGGTGGTGACTGCCCCTGGCACGAGGGCGGCCAACCTCCGACTCGTGAATCATGCCGCCACCGGTCCGTTGCTCTACCCGCAGGCGCAGCCGTTCTTCTGCCGAGCCGACGTCGGTTTCGGGCTCGCGATCACGGATCCGGGCACCTGTTCGACCGATGTGCGTGTGACCTGGATGTATCGAACGACCGGGGCGGCCTGGGGAACCTTCGACCCGGCGGCCGGTCTGCCCGGCGACGTCGCGGAGACCACCACCACGACCGGGGCAACCGTTCCCTTCACCGTCCGTCTCGAGGAAGGGACCATCAACCGCGCCGTCTATCAGATCGCCGTGCTGGACGATCCGCTCGTCGCCGGGCCGGACCCGTGGACGCCCGAGGAGGGCTGGAACCGCCGACTCGTCTACACCTTCGGTGGCGGGTGCAACCACGGCTGGCACCAGGGAACGAGCACCGGCGGGGTGCAGGACGCCGTGATGCTGGGTCGCGGGTATGCGGTGGCTTCCGCCACCCTCAACGTGCTCGACAACAACTGCAACGACGTGGTGTCCGCCGAGACGGCACTCATGGTCAAGGAGCACTTCATCGAGACCGTCGGCGAGCCACGACACACGATCGGATGGGGCGGGTCAGGCGGAGCGATCCAGCAGCAGCTGCTCGCGGAGAACTACCCCGGCATCCTCGACGGGATCGTGCCGAACGTCAGCTTCCCGGATGCCGTCTCGATCCTGCCCGGGGTCAGCGACTGCAGGCTGCTGCTGAACTACTTCGCCACGGCCTCGCTGCCATGGTCGCATGACGAGCAGACCGCAGTGTCCGGGTTCGCCACCATCGGCACCTGCGCGTCGTGGAACGCGTCGTTCGTCAGCCGGATCGTGCCTGACGAGGGATGCAACCCGGGGATCCCGGTGGCCGTCCGATACGACCCCATCCTCAATCCCGCCGGAGTCCGGTGCACCGTGCACGACTACATGGTCGACCTCTTCGGCCGTGACCCGGCCACCGGGTTCGCGCTCCGAGCCCTCGACGGGGTCGGCGTCCAGTACGGGTGGCAGGCGCTGCTCGACGGTGCGATCAGTGCCGAGCAGTTCGTCGATCTGAACGAGAAGATCGGCGGGTACGACATCGATGCCCGCATCGTGGCCGAGCGGACCATGGCCGACCCAACCGCGGTCGAGGCGGCGTATTCCAGCGGACGACTGACCACCGGGGCACTGGGGCTCGGCGCCACGCCGATCATCGACTTCCGGGTATATCTCGACCCGCTGGCCGACATCCACGATCGGTTCCGGTCGTTCACGACCAGGCAGCGGCTCATCGAAGCCAACGGCCACGCCGGCAACCATGTGATCTGGACGGCGGGGTCGGTGCCCGTCTGGCAGCAGGCCGGCTACCAAGCGCTGGCCTCCATGGACGAGTGGCTCACGAACCTGGCGGCTGACACGACGGATCGTCCGGCGGCCGAGAAAGTCGTCGACGCTCGTCCTTCAGGTCTGGTGGACGGATGCTGGCTGCCCGACGGGACCCGCATCGACGAGCCGGCGAGCTACGACGGGCCCGGCACTTGCAACGCCATCTACCCGTCGCATGCCGATCCTCGTCTCGTGGCGGGGGCGCCACTCTCGAACGACATCATCAAGTGCCGGCTGGTGGCGCTCGACCCGGCCGACTTCCCGGTCGAATTCACGGCGGAGCAGTGGGCGCGCCTGCAGGCGGCTCATCCTGGGGGCGTGTGCGACTGGTCTCAGCCGGGCATCGGGCAGGTGCCGATCAGTGAGGTGTGGCGGGACTACTTGGGGTGACGGACAGAGGGGAGGAGGCGCATGCGCCGCCTCCCCTCTTCCACACGTCTCCGCGTCAGGCTGCGAACGCCTGCTCGAAGGCGGCTTCGTACTCGGGTGTCGCCACTCCGCTGTATCCGCAGCCGTTGACGACGCCGTCGGTGGCGGTGATCAGATAGCGCTGCCCGACCTCGAGCGTCGGAGTGCCGATCAGCGCCTCGAAGCCTGGCGTGTACTGGATCTCGACCACTGCGGCATCCCCGCCCCTGAACCAGCGGTCGACTTCGAGCGTCGCCACCGAGTCGGTCAGCTCCACCACCGTGCCCCCGAAGGCGGGACTCATCCCTTCGAGGATGGCGATGTCGAAGGGCAGACACATCGCCATGGCGTCGCTGCCGTCGGCGGTCAGCACGAGCGGGGTGTCGCCGGTTGTGCCGAGACCGCCAAGCAGGGCCGCTCCGCCGATCACCACGACCAGGGCCGCGGCGACGGCACCGATCATCCGGGTCCGCCTCTGGTCGAGGCGGGGCTCCATCGTTGCAGTTGACATGATGTCCTCCATCAGTGCTCGGGCCCGATCGCTGTGGATCGGGTCCACCGGTTCCGAAGGAGGGGTCGGGTTCGACTCGGCGAGTCTGCGCCGCAGGTCGTCGTCGGTCATCGCCGTTCCTCCTTTCTCTGTTCACCCTGTGTGTGTCCGGACGAAGCGTCGATCTTTCGTGTCTTCACGAGATTCTCGCCCAGCCGCTTCTTGGCCCGGTGCAGCCGGATGGAGGCTGCGTTGGGCGTCAACTGGAGCGCGGTCGCGATCTCACCGGACTCGAGTCCTTCCCACGCCCACAGGCGGAGGATCTCGCGGTCGGTGTTGGCCAGCAGCTCCAGCGCGGACTCCAGGTCAGGATCGAGTGAGGGCGGGGCCGCGGGTGCGGGCGGCGGCTCGGCTTCCATCCGGCGCACGAGCCGCAGATGGCGGTCGTCCGTTCGGCGGGCGTTGGCGAGACAGCGGCGGGCGACGCCGTAGGAGTAGGGGAGGCGAGCGTGGGGCGGTACGTCGTCCAGCCGCCTCCACAACGTCAGCATCGTCTCGGAGACGATGTCGTCGACGAGATCGGCCCGGGCGCGGCGCCGGACGTAGCGCTGGATGGGCTCGTACACCTCGCCGGCGAGTTGCTCGAAGCGATCGCGCCTGGTCGGTTGGGGGGATCGTCGGTCGATCATGGCGGTCCGACGTTCGTTGTGTCCGGTCGGTTCCATCGGGCAGTACCCTCGGTTGCGATGGCATCACCAGACGACGAACGCATCGCACTCTTCCTCGACTACGAGAACCTCGCCATCGGCGCCCGGGAAGCGCTCGACGGCCTCGCCTTCGACTTCAAGCCCATCGCCGATGCGCTCGCCGAGCGGGGGCGGGTGGTGTCCCGGAAGGCCTATGCCGACTGGTCGTACTTCGACGAAGACCGGCGCATGCTGACCCGCAACCACGTCGAACTGGTCGAGATCCCCCAACGGATGGGAGCGGTCCGCAAGAACGCCGCCGACATCAAGATGGCCGTCGATGCCCTCGAGGTCGCCTTCGAACGCGACTACCTCACCACGTTCGTGATCTGCACCGGCGACTCCGACTTCACACCGCTCGTCTACAAGCTGCGGGAGCTGAACAAGCGGGTCATCGGTGTCGGCATCAAGGCCTCGACGTCGAAACTGTTGCCACCCGCCTGCGACGAGTTCCTGTTCTACGAGAACCTCGAAGGGGTCGACATCCGGGACCGGCGGGCCGGTGACGTGAAGGACGAGCCCGTGGCGCTCGAGGACGAGCGGTCGGGTGATCAGGACGAGTTGCAGCGCCTGATCGCCACCACCGTCAGCGGCCTCTCCCGGTCGTCAGGCGACGCCGTGCTCGCCTCGTCGCTGAAACGGGCGCTCATCCGCAAGGACCCGACCTTCAGCGAGGCCGAGTACGGGTTCCGGGCGTTCGGGGAACTGCTGCGTCACCTGGAGTCGAAGCACGTCATTTCGCTGTCGGAGGGCCCCGCGACGGGAGACCCGGTGGTGGCGCTGGCCTCGAACCCGGGGGAGCAGGAGGCGTTCGAGTTGCTGGTGCGGGTGGTCAAGTCGATCGAGGAGAAGAACGGCTCACCGCAGCTGTCCGGGATGAAGAACCAACTCCGCAAGCAGTCGCCCGACTTCTCGGAGAAGCAGTTCGGCTTCGGCGGCTTCCTCCAGTTCTGCAAGGCCGCCCAGGCCCGCGGGCTCATCGAGCTCACCTGGGACGACGCCGCCAACGACTACCTCATCCACGCCACCCTCTGAGGGGGGGTGCCCCGTACCCAGGGTTCCCAGCTACCGCCACGGTATCCCACAGCCCACGGTTCGTCGCGAATGGCGCGAAGGCGGTGAACCGTGGGCTCCCAGCTACCGCGACGGTACTCCTGAACCCTGGGTTCGCCTCGCCCCCACTTCCAGAACGGTTGGTCTGTAAGGTGCGGGGATGGAGCCAGGAGGCCGGTAGATGAGGCAGTGGACCGATGAGCACCGCCAGTTCCGCAAGCTCGTGCGCGACTACGTCGAACAGGAGATCAACCCCCGCGCCGACGAGTGGGAGGAGGCGGGGATGATGCCGCTGCACGACGTCTTCGCGGAGATGGGCGAACTCGGATTCCTGGGCATCGAGTACGACACCCGCTGGGGCGGCATGGGCGCCGACCACTGGTTCAAGGTGATCCTCGCCGAGGAACTCGGGCGCGCCGACCTCGGGGCGATCGGCATGGCGGTGGGCGTCCAAGCCGACATGGCCACCTACTCCCTCCACCGCTTCGGCTCCGACGACCTCCGGGCGCGCTACCTGGCGCCCGCCATCCGCGGCGAAATGGTGACTGCGATCGCCGTCACCGAGCCGGATGCCGGCTCGGACGTCGCCGCCATCCGCACCCGCGCCGTCCGCGAGGGCGACGAGTACGTGATCAACGGCTCGAAGATGTACATCACCAACTCACTCCAAGCCGACTGGATGTGCCTGCTGGCCCGCACCTCCGACGAGGGCGGCTACGCGGGGATGAGTCAGATCGTCGTCGAGACCTCCTCGCCGGGCTTCGAGGTGTCGAAGAAGCTCGACAAGCTCGGCATGCGCGCCTCGGACACGGGCCTGCTGGCGTTCAACGACATGCGGGTCCCGGTGACCAATGTGATCGGCGTCGAAGGCCAGGGCTTCCAACAGCAGATGAACCAGTTCGTGATCGAGCGGATGTGGTCCACCTATTCGGTGGCCGCCTCGATGGAGCGGGCACTCGCCCGCACCCGGGACTACCTGCGGGAGCGGATCGTGTTCGGCAAGCCCCTCATGCAGAACCAGTACCTCCAGTACCGCCTCTCGGAGCTGGCCGCCGAGGTCGACATGATGAAGCAGTACAACTACGCGATCGCCGCGGCGCACGCCACGGGCGAGGACGTCACCCGCATGGCCACGATCGCCAAATGGAAGTCGGGCCGGCTCAGCCGTGAAGTGGCGGATTGGTGTCTCCAGTTCCACGGGGGGATCGGCTACATCGAGGAGACCTGGACGACCCGCTTCCTGCGCGACACCCGCCTGCAGGCGATCGGCGCCGGATCGGACGAGACGATGCTGCAGGTCCTCGCCCGCATCGACGGCTACTGGATGTAGTCGCGCTCAGCGCAGCAGCTGATCGACCGGGGCGTGATCGTCGGTGAGCTCGCGGGCATCGGCCACGAAGGCGTCCAAGCGGTCCCCTGCGACGACCTCCACCCGCACGTCCAGCGCCAGGCACTCGGCCACGATCGCCACCGCGTCGATCGAACGGTGGCTGGCGACGACCACGAGGTTGCCTCCCATCGTGAACCGTTCGGGAACCGTCAGCACGGCCACGTGCGGCCACACCCGGCGCATGGTGGCCAGCTTCGCCCGCACAAACCGGAGATCGGGGCCGTCGATGACGTTCGCCGTGTACAGCCCGCCAGGACGGAGGACTCGGTCGATTTCCTCCATGAACTCGACCGTCGTCAGGTGCCACGGCACCGCCCGCCCCCCGAATGCGTCCCCGAGGACGACATCCGCCGAGTCCTGCGGCAGGCTGCGCATGGAGGCGCGCCCATCTCCGATGATCAGCATGGTCGGGATACCGGCCGGCGGAGGCATCTCCGTCGCGACGATCGCCGGCAGGTCAGGGTCCACCTCCAGCACCGTGGATGTCGACCCTGGACGCGTCAGGTCGAGCCAGGCCGGGAGGGTGAATGCTCCGCCACCGAGAAAGGTGACGTCGATCGGTCCGGTGCTGGATGCGTCGATGACCCCTGCCAGCATCCTGGTGTAGCTGAAGTCGAGGTGGGTCGGATCCTCGAGGTCGACGTAGGAGTGGGAGAGGTCGTCGAGCACCAGCCGCCTGCCGGCCTCCCGGTCCGGGTCGTCGACGACCTGCACGCAGTAGTAACGCGTCTGATGGTCACACCGGGTCCCCGCCCACGCGGCGACCGCACTGCCGGCGACCACCAACCCCACGATCGACAAGACGGTCGTCACCTGCCGCGCCCACAGCGCCGTTCCAGCCGCCACCGCCAGCGCCCCGGTTCCGATGATGATGACGGTCGTCCCGAAGGCCGGGACCAGCAGGAATCCCGTCGCGATCGATCCGGTGATGGCGCCGGCGGTGCCGAGCGCCGAGTAACGGCCGACCGTGCTGCCCGTCTCGCTGAGACTGGCCAGCGCCAACCGCACCACGGCGGGGGACACCGCACTGAGCAACGCCGACGGGATGAACAGGGCGGCGAGGGCGATGAACACGAGCCCGGGAACCCCACCCCCTGCCACTCCTGGTCCGATCATCGCGACCAGCGGCACCACCGCGATCGTCAGCCCACCGCCGGCGAGCAACTCGGCGCCGATCAGGCGCACGACGTCGGGGGAGCGGTCAGCGGCGCGTCCGCCCATCCAGGTTCCCACCGAGATCCCGGCCAGCACCGTCGTGACGATCGCCGTGAACGTCTCGAGCGACTGGCCCACGTAGGGAGCCAGCAGCCGGATGGCGGCCAGTTCGACCACCAGCACCGCCGCGGACGCTCCGAACACGACGGCTGCGGACGCTCTGCGGCTCATCGCGTGACGAGCTGTTGTTCCCGGCGCAGCCCCCACACCCCGATGGCGATCGCCACCACCACGAGGCCCACCCCCCACAGAAACACGTCACGCAGCGCCGCGACCTGGGCGGCGCCAGGAGCGGCGGAGGCATTGCCGGCATATTCCTCACCCGCCAGCGTCGCCACCCGGCGTGCCCACACCGAGCCCAGCACCGCCACGCCGGTCACCTGACCGAGCAGGCGGGTGATCGACAGCACCCCGGCGCCGAGCCCGGCGTACTCCCTGGGTACCGAGCCCATGATGGCGCTGTTGTTCGGGCTCTGGAAGATCCCCATCCCGATCCCGAGCGGAATCACCACGAGGACGAACTGCCACCAGGCAGTGCGCTCGGTGAGCGTCTGGAAACCCAGGAACGAGACCATCATGACCACCAGACCCGTGACGGTCAGCTTCCGGATCCCGATCCGGTCGGAGAGCGCTCCCGACAGCGGGGCGACCACGCCGATGGAGAGCGGAGCGGCGCCCAGCAGGAAACCGACGGTGCGGATGTCGTAACCCAGCACCCCTTCGAGATAGAAGGGCAGCAGGAAGACCAGCGGCGCCACGAGGGTGAACACCATGAAGCCGGTCACCACGCTCACGGACAACATCGGGTCCCGGAAGAGGTCGAGGCGAATCATCGGAGACGGGACCCGGCGTTCGACGGCGAACCAGATCGCCACCATCACCGCTGCCACGGCCAGCAGCACGAGGTTGAGCGGGTCGGCGAACCCCGTTTCCTGGCCCCGCGTGATCGCATACGAGAACGAGAACAGCGCCCCGCTCAGCAACAGCATCCCGGGCAGGTCGATGTGCTGGCCCGGCGAAGGGGGGGTGTTCGGCACGTACCGGAGGGCGAGGATCACCCCGACGATCCCCACCGGAATGTTGACGAAGAAGATCCAACGCCAGTCGTAGGTGGCGATGAGCACGCCGCCGACGGCGGGTCCGGTGACGATCCCCACCGACACGAACGTGCCGATGAACCCGAGCGCCTTGCCGCGCTCGCGGGGCGGGAAGGCCTCGATGAGGATGGCGGCGCCGAGGGAGAGGATCATCACCGCCCCCACCGCCTGCACGATGCGAAACCCGATCAGCATGCCGACGCTGGTGGACAGACCGCACAGTGCGGAGGCGACGGTGAAGAGCGCGAACCCCGCCGTGTAGATGCGCTTCTTGCCGACGATGTCCCCGAGACGACCCGTCCCCAACGCCAAGGTGGCGATCACGAGGACGTAGGCCAGCGGAACCCACTGGATGACCCGGAACGTGGTGTCGAACTCGTGGGTGAGGGTGGGCAATGCGACGTTGACGATCGACGAGTCGATGGTGGCGAGGATGACGCCCGCCCCCACGGTCGCGAGTACCAGCCACTTGCGGCCGTAGTCGACAGGAGTTTCGGTCGTCACGATCCGTCGCAGGCTACGGCATCACCGGATCCTCTCCGACGGTCTCGACCCTCACCTCCACGGTGCGGGTGGCGTCGAGATGCTTCGCCACCCGCCAGAACAGGACGGCGGCGATTCCCAGCACGAGGCCGCCTCCCGCCAGGCTCTGCTGGATGCCGAAGGCGGCGGCCAGCAGCGGCGCCACCGTCAGCGGGGCCAGCTTGCCGAGCTCGCCCAGCATGAGGGAGACGCCCATCACTCTGCCCACCATCTCCCGCGGGGAGTTCAGATGGAGCATGGTGCGGACGATCGGGATGAACAGGCCGATGAACACCGCCCACACGAACCCGCCGGTGATGACGATCGGCAAGCGGTCCGTCCCCACATACAGGATGGCGCCGAGCCCGTTGGACGCGACCAGGACGAGCACCGTCCGCGCCGACCGGAAGCCGGCGGGGAGGCGTGTGACGAGCCACGTCCCGCCGACGAGACCGATGCCGAAGATGGTGTTGACGAATCCGATCGTCTCGGGGGGTTCGCCGAGTATGTCGCGGAAGAAGAGCGGCTCCAGCGCGGAGAACAGGCCGAACATCGTCCACACCGACGCTCCGGCCAGCAGATAGAAGCGGAGCCGGTGGTGGCCGAACGCGAACCGGATGCCCTCTCTCAACTCGCGCATGGAGTTGCGCTCTGCCCGCGCCACCGCCGGGTGGTCGTGCAGCATCTTGACGCCGTATATGACCGCCAGGGCGACGAGCGAGGTGATGGCGTCGAAGACGAAGATGGCGTCGATGCTGACCCACTTCGCCAGCGCTCCACCGATGGCGGTGCCGCTGATCAGCGCGGCCATGCCGGACGTCTCCACCAGCGCGTTCATCTTCGCCAGCCGGTCGGGTCGCTCGGTCAGGAACGGTGGGAAGGACACCATCGCGGTGTTGATCGGGGCGGTGAGGAGCCCGAGGAAGATCGACAGCACCACCAGCATCGACAGGCTGTCGGCCCACACGAGGGCGAGGGCGGCGGGAACGAACAGCACCTCGGCAACGACCAGCACCCGCCGCGGGTCGTAACGGTCGACGAGGGTGCCGGCGATGGCGGAGCCCACCAGCCCGGAGATGCCGAGCGACGCGATCACCAGCGCGATCTGGGTGGGCGTGCCATCGAATTCGTAGGCCGCCTTGCCCCAGATACCGACGAAGAAGGCGGCTTCTGCTCCGGAGCGGGAGATGAAGCGGGCGAGCGCGACCCGGAGCGCGTTGCGATCGGAGAGCATGCGAAGCCCGACAGTCTCCCACGCCGGGACGTCCCCGTGGACGGGTTTCCCGGCCCTACGCTCGGTGCCATGCGGACCGTGGTGACCGGGGCGAGGGAGAGCGAGCGGATCTTCCGGGTGAAGACACCGTCGCAGGCGTCGTTCCAGGTGGAAGCCGGCGCCTACGCGCGGCCGGGGGAGGCAGCGGGGCCGGCCCCG
>CAZCRP010000074.1:0-10437 GCA_964501055.1 uncultured Acidimicrobiaceae bacterium | reverse complement strand
CCGCTCGGGAGCGCTCCCATCGCCGCCTCGTACGTGCGAGTCAGGAACAGGGCCATCTGCCACCGAGTGACCGCCGACCCGGGGTCGAATGTACCGATGTTCACGGTGATGTCCCAGGCCCAGATGCAGTCGATGTCATCGGCGTGGGGACTCGTCGGTGGCACGTCGGCGTAGCCTGGACCGACGAACTCGGGTGTGGTGACGAACCAGCACGGTCCCGGCTCGGTGACCAGCGCCGATGCCGGGAGTGCCGACACGGAAACGAGGACCGCGAGCGCGGTGACGAGCGTCGTGAGACGTCGCATCGGCAAACCTCCCGTGTAGCAGCTGTCGTTCCTGAGCACCCCCCATGGGACAGGCTGCGACTTGCAGCATCCTTGAATCACTCTTGAATTTCCTCACGAGCCGACCGTCTGAGGGCGTACGATTTCTCTGAGCACAGGAACGACGTACTGCCGCCAGCCGGCACTCCGGCACGGCGACGTTCCTCCAGGAGCGTTCGATGGACCGTCCGACTTTTCACGTGTTGGGGCCGGTCAGAGCCACGAGAGCGGGCAGTTTCTGCGCGCTGGGCGGGCCCCGCCAGCAGATGGTCCTCGCCGTGCTCCTCGCGAACGCCAACCGTCTGGTCGCTCGTGAGACCCTCGTCGACGCGGTATGGGACGGAAACCCACCTTCCGCCGCCGACGCCTCACTCGACGCCTATCTCTCTCGTCTCCGCGCCGAGCTCGGACGCGGAGTCATTTCGCGGGAGTGCCGGAGCTACACAGTCGAGGCCGACGAGGAGAGCCTCGACACGTTGGCGTTCGAGCGGTCCGTGGTGAGAGGCGCGTCGGTCATGGACAAGGATCCCGGCCGGGCGGCCTTGGATTTCGATGAGGCTCTTGCGCTTTGGCGCGGGCAACCGTACGGGCGCCTTGGCGGTTCGGTAGTGCTTGCCCCTGAGGTTGCCCGGTTGTGCGAGTTGCGGGCTTCGGCCCGGGAACTCCGGGCCGAAGCGATGTTGACCTTGGGCCGACATCACTCGGTACTCATCGAACTCCAGGAGATGGTCCGTGAGCATCCGTTCAGGGAGCACATGGTCGCCCAGCTGATGTTGGCGCTGTATAGATCGGGACGTCAGGCTGAAGCGCTGGGCACATTCCGAGACATGCGGGTCCGGTTGGCCCAGGAGCTCGGGATCGATCCTTCCGACGAGCTTTGGCAGATGGAGGACGCGATCCTGCGTCACGATCCCGCGCTCCTGGCTCGAACCGACGTGAAGCCACTCGCGACCATCTCGCCGTCAGGAAATCGGTCGGGTGAGAGGGGGGTTCTCCGTCCGGGCGCCGGGTCGGTCGCCGTCCACGACTCCAGACGCACAGCCCCACGCGTGCTCGTGACGGCTATCGCTCTGATACTGATTGTCTTGGGCGTGCCGTCGAGGACTCCGCCTGTTGGCGCTTCCTGCGTGGAACCGCCGGAACAATTGGTGGCATGGTGGACCGCCGACGGGACGACGCTCGACATGATCGGAAGCATGGAAGCGAAGCCCGTCGGAGCGCCGACCTTCGAGGATGGCGTCGCAGGGCACGCATTCGTATTCGATGGGGAGGACGATTACCTCGAGGTCGCTCACGATGAGAGGCTGGATGTTGGCACTCGTGACTTCACCGTCGACATGTGGGTCCGGTTCGACTCCACCGTCGGGGAACAGGTCATCGCCGAGAAATGGGTCCAGCGTCATGACGGTCCGTCAGTCGGATGGACGCTGACGAAGCTGGCCGACAACAGCATCGGGATCTCCACGGGTGCCTCGATCGGCGTGTCGTCCCCGCCTCTCGATTTGCCCCCGAAGCAGTGGACGCATATCGCGGCTCGGCGCAGCGGTCGGACGATCGAGATCCTCCGGGACGGGAGGCTGATCGCTTCGTACAGCGCCAGTGACGACGTATCGGTTCCCGATCTCGATTCGACGTCATCCCTCAAGTTCGGCCACCGTGGGGGAGAGGCCGACACCCCAGGTGCGCAGGGAACACAAGGGCTGCATCTCGCCGGCGCCATCGATGAGGCACACCTGACGGTCGGCCTTGCGTTGAGCGACGAGGAACTCATCCTCGTCCGGGAGGCAGGAGCCGCCGGATATTGCCGGTGACCCGCCCGACCCCGGCCCAGATACTGGCCGCACACCAACAGCGGTCTCAGCGTCTGCCTCGTCCGCCCGAGGTGGCGTTCACGGCGGGGCTGGGGAGACCCGCCGTCATCGACGGTCAGTGTCGGTGGGGTGCGCGGATTTGGGTTGGGGTGTGATCGGGTCATCCTTCGGGGCGTAACGTCACGCCGTGTCCTGCAAGAGGTGAGTCCGCAGAACTCCGGGCCGGTGACGCGAGGGCTATCGGTCCGTACGGAGTGCGGACCCCGCGTACCCTGGGTTCAGGAGTACCGAAACGGTACTCACGAGCCCAGGGTTCGGCGCTTCCTTCAACCGCTGCAACCGACTCCCCGGCTCGATAGCCGGCTGACAGCGACTTCCGATGGAAGTCACACGGCAGGAAGTGCCACGGCGTGACGGAAGGCCCTTCGACCCTATCTGCCCCCACCCCCGGTGGGGTACGGTCCACCTGAGGTGATACATATGTGGCAATGGAACGATGGGTGGCATTCGATGGGCTGGTTCGGCTGGTCGATGATGGTGATCTTCTGGGGAATCGTCATCTACGCCGTCGTGTGGGGATTCCGTTCCCGCGACGACCGCACACCCAGAGAAGACGCCCTGTCGGTGTTGGAACGACGCTACGCACTCGGCGAGATCGATCGGGAGGAGTTCGAAGAGCGCCGCCGCGTGCTGGCTGCCAACCGCAAGTCGCTCCGCTGATGTCCGAGCCTGCCGTCGCGTCCCGCGGCGGGGTCAGGCACTTGTTGACGGCGACCTGGGGTGCGGTCACGGGGGCGGCTCCCCACGTCCTGCACCATGTCGGCCCACTGGCCGGTGCGGCGCTACTCGCTGGCGTCGGAGGTCAACTGGTGTTCCTCGGCGTTGGTCTGGTGGCCACGATCCCGACACTGCGACGGCTTCGCCGGCGGTTCGGAACCTGGATCGCCCCTGGCGTCGCGCTGAGCCTGTTCACGGTCACCTTCGCCCTCTCGGCCTTCGTCGTCGGGCAGTGGATCACCGGAGAAGGCGACCCGCCCAGCGCGGGAGTGGTCGCTGACGATCACGAATCGCACGGGCATTGAAGCGTGGGCATCCCGAGCGATGGCGGGATGCGATATCGACCCGCACTAGGGCGCCACAATTTATCGTGCGCGAGGTGGTCTTCCGACACGCACTCAGAATGACGACCAGTCGGACGGTGTTCGCTCGCCACGGCCGCTCTGACGCCGTGTGGCTTCAGCTCACCCTCCACCCTGGGTCGGCGCCCGCCGCCTCCGATCCGTCCATCACCGCCTCGAGGGCCGTCCGGCGATGAAGAAGGCGAGACGCCGGGAGCTCTCCGATGCCGTCCTGTCCGGTTACGTGAGCGGGCCCGGTGCGGCGACCGAGGCGACGGCGCAAGCGTTGGAGAAGGTGGACGATGCCCGGGCGATCGTGCTCGTCGAGGGGATCAGCGACCAGATCGCGCTCGAGACGCTGGCGATGCGCCGCGGCCGGGATCTCGATGTCGAAGGCGTCGCGATCCTGCCGATGGGCGGCGCCCACGCCATCACGCGCTACCTGACACGGTTTGGCGAAGCGGGCGTGACACTCGCCGGCCTCTGCGACGCCGGCGACGAGGGCATCTTCCGCCGGCGACTCGCCGAGGCGGGCTTTGGCTCGTCCGCGACGCGCGCTGAAATGGAGCGCTCGGGGTTCCATGTCTGCGTGCAGGACCTGGAGGACGAGCTGATCAGGGCGGTGGGCGCCGCCAGGGTTGAGGTGCTCTTCGAGTCTCAAGGCGACCTCGGCTCCTTCCGCACCTTGCAGCGGCAGCCCGGCTGGCGGGAGCGGAACGTCGAAGCCCAGATGCGGCGCTTCCTGGGCAGCGGTGCCCGCCGCAAGCTCCGCTACGCCCGGCTGCTCGTGGGGTCGGTGGAACTCGACCGTGTACCTCGTCCGCTCGACGCGGTGCTCGCAGAAGTCTGAGGGCAACAGCCCGCGCGGTTGTGATCATCAGCCGACGGCTTCGACAGTGCGCGTCCATGGGTCGCGCCGCCGGCGTCCAGAAACGCACACCATCACGACCGGGAAACAGACCCCACGCCATCACGCGCGGCGGGTAGGTTTGGCCTGAGCGCAGGCACACAGCCGGCGGAGAGGGAGGAGCCGTGATGAGACGGCTAGGGGTATTGCTCGGACTCGTGGCGCTAGTGGCCATCGCCATCCCGGTGACGGCGCAGGAATTCGACCGTCACCCGCACATGTTGTTGCAGCGACCCGAGATCGGTCTGATCGACGGCGTTCCGCATCTGGTCGGATACAGAAAGTGCGTCGACCTGGCGGCCAACCAGACCGTTCCGCTGCACGCACATCACCAGCACCTGCACTTCGGGACCTCGGGCGTGTCGTTCGATGGCGAGTCCGGCCACGTGGTGATACCGGCGGCGCCTTTCCCGTCACCGTTCTTCGAGCCGCTGCCGTGGAGTAACTGCGAGGAATTCGCGACGTTCCTGCCGCTAGACATCTCGTGAGGTGAAGGCCGACAGATCGCCAATCTGACAGTGACGTCAGCCGCTATCTGAGGCCGCAACCGGTCGCCACCTTGGCGTGCGGTTGTGACTGGAAGGCGGGGTCTTCGCACGGAGCCGTAGTCCGCTCGCGTTTGCGAGCGGACTACGCCTGTGTTCGATCGCGGGCGGCAATCAGGCGCCACACCGGTAGGTGCGACAGGCGTCGGCGTCGTGACGGTGGCTCGATCCACGACACTCGGACCACCGGCGCAGACGGGGTCCTCGATCAGCGCCGCTCAGCATTCCACTCGGCGACTGACACTCGACGAAGGACCCCGGCGACCTCCCTGCGTATCACGACACATCTTCCGAAGAAGGCCGGGGCGTCGACGTGGATGCCCATCGCGGTGAGGTATTGCACGAGCAAACCTCGGTCGAGTCGGTCACGCGTGCGCCGGGCCGCGATACCGCTCGGGCTCCTCCCACGGTTGGGCCGTGCCGGTCTCGGACCAGGTCCACCGACCATCGGTGGAGTGTGCAGCAAGCGTCCTCACGTGCATGAGCGGAGGGGCGCCCTCGGGCCCGATGACCCACAGCTGGGTGGCTGGATGGCTGGGCGCGTGCAGAGGAACGTGCATTGCCATCACGGCGCGGGCGTCGAGGTCCCGGGCGAGGACAGGGGCGGCTGAGGTGGGATCGCCACCTCCCAGTCCGTTGTTCAGGTAGGCCGTCCACCGACCGCAGTCGACCAACAGTTCCATGGTCCACGGCGCCTCCATCGGGTCGAGTGCGTCGAGGCATTCCCGCAACGATGCGGACTCCTTCAGTTCGAAGGTGCCCAGATCCGTCGCAGCTCGGAACGCGGTCAGGGCCGCCAGCACCAGGGGGAAAGGAGCCTCGATGAAGTTGACGGCCGACCCGATGGGAGAGGCGGATCCCCCGAGGAAGATCGGCCACGAGAATGGCGGCATCCGACCTGTCCTGACGTGCGGCGCGAGCGAGTGTACGGACAGGTACGAGGCCCGGTCGGTAAGGCGATCGGTTCTCAGGCCCGGCTTCCCGTGGCTGGCGCGCTCTTCGACACCAGGGGCTTCGGCTTCCAGCCCCTCCTCGTGTGTCGCCCCGGTGCGCTCGGTCGGCGGTCGAACCCTCAGAGAACGAGCAGCACGATGCCGATGACACAGGTGTAGGTGTGAGCCAGCAAGGGCGGGTTGAACGGTCCGGCGGCCCGCGTGACAACGAAGCCCGAGACGGACACCGTTCCCAGTGCGATGCCGAGCCAGCCCAGCCAGGCCGGTAGGTCGCTGAGCAGCAGCGCCGCGCCGATGATCGCGAAGGCGACGTAGGCCGCGGCCATGTGGATCACGTAGAGGGATCCAGCCCACGCATCGAGTGGGGCGAAGCCGTCCGGGATGTGGTCCTCGGTCGCCGTACGCTCCGCGGCCCAGGGCACCACCGTCATCCGGAAGGCCAGGGAGACGATCCAGGCGATTGCGCCGAGCGCGTACACCGCCGATCCCATCGCCGTCAGCGCAGAGACGGGCCGGTCGGGGAGGACCACCGCCAGGCCCACCAGGCCGGCGGTGGTGAGGAACATCGCCGGGATCATCCAGAGGTGGATCCATGCCCGGCGCCGCCGGTCGTCGTGGATGATCCGCAGGGACTCAGCCATCGGCTTCTCGTATTCGATTCGCCAGCGGGCCGCACCAACCAGGAACACCACCAGCGCGAGTATCAACGTCCACCCGACGACGCTCTGCATCCTCACCTCTCCTCTTTCCGACCCCCGCCGGCGACCCAAATTAGGGGATCACGACCTGCCCCCGGTGGGCCGCCGACCCCGCAGACCCGATCACTCCTCTCCCGGCCCGCGTGTCGCACCCAGCGCCTCTGCGGCGTACCAGGTGTAGGCGATCAGGAACATCGACCGCTGCAGGACGCCGGCATGACTGGTCCATGCGACCATGCCGAGGGGTAGGACGATCGATGCTGCCAGCGCGACAACATCGAGTGTTCGACGGCGAAGTGTCCGATGACGGTGGCGGAGGGTGACGGCCAGGACGCCGAAGGCAAAGGTGAAACCCATGGTCGTGGCGCTGACCGAATGGAGCAGATCTTCGACCCTGTCGTACGGCACGCGGCCGTCGAAGGGACGGTGTGAGAAGGCCGAGGTCGCGACCATCATGACTCCGAACGACCTGTGCAGCGCCCGTCCCCATGACCCCCAGGAGGAGCCCGCCACCGACGCCAGCCACGCCACGGCGGCACCGAACGCGAGGAACCCCAGGCGGGACAGCCAGGCCCGTCGAGTCCTTGCGCGGCCGATTCACTCGTCGTGTGTGTGATCCACGAGTAACCGGCGGGCATCAAGAGAGGGGCCAGACCCAGCGCCAGCGCCGACCCGGCGAGACAGGCCGTGATGGCCCAGGACTCTCTGGGGCGGGACGAGTGATGGACGCTCATCACCGTCACATTGCCAGTGCCGCGCTGTGCGCGTCGCCCTTCCCGAAGCCATGGAGGACTCCGGGCTGGTACCCGGGATCACTCCGTCGAACAACGCGCAATGCTTGGTTGGGTAGCCTGACGTGATGCGGATCAATCATCAGGTGGTGGTCTTCGACGCCGCCGACCTCGAGGCGGAGAGTTCCTTCTGGGCGGGGGTGCTCAACGGGGTCGTCGACGTCGACGACGACTGGCACATGGTGATCGTCGACGGCGCGCCCCGGGTCGGAGTGCAGTACGCACCCGACCACGTCCCGCCCGACTGGCCCGACGGAGAACCCCCCCAACAGATCCACCTCGACCTCTGGGTCGAGGACTTCGCGGCCGCGCACGAGCGTGTCATGTCGCTGGGAGCCAAGGTGCTGAAACCGGCGGAGGGCGCCGACTCCGTCGACGACTTCCAGGTGTACGCCGACCCGGCCGGCCACCCGTTCTGCCTGTGCTGGATCAACCCAAGTTGAGCGAGTATCCGCCTGGGGTTTGATTCGCGCGGCTGACGGGTAGGACGGCGCACCGTGGAGAAGGCATGCGCCGCCTAGGTCGAACCTTCGTTGCGGCTGCCAACGAGTTCATGGACGACAAGGCGCCGCGGCTGGCGGCGAGCCTGTCCTATTACACGATCTTCTCGTTGCCGCCGCTGCTCGTCGCCCTCACCGGCGTGGCCGGACTGGCATTCGGTGCGGCCGAGGTCCGGGAGCGGCTCGTCTCCCAGCTCGGGGGCCTGGTGGGAACCGAGCCGGCACAGATGCTGGGTGACGCGGTACGTGACGCTGAGCAGACCGGGAGCGGGATCGCCCTGTTCCTCGGGACCGTGGTGTTGCTGTTCGGAGCGAGCGGGGCTTTCGGCCAGTTGCAGGAGGCGCTCAACGCGGTCTGGGATGTCCCGCCCGAGAAGGGGAGCGGGATCCTCCGCTTCGTGCGCAAGCGGTTCTTGTCGTTCGCCGCGGTGCTGGGAGCCGGGTTCCTGCTGCTCGTCTCGCTCGCCGTAAGCGCGGCCATCGCCGCCCTGGTCGACACGCTGGAGAGGTTCGACCGTCTCGCCCCCTTCCTGGCCGTGCTCGACCTGGCGGCATCGTTCACGGTCATCACGGTGGTCTTCGCGCTGATGTTCAAGTTCTTACCCGACGTGGTGGTGAGCTGGCGAGATGTGTGGCTGGGCGCCTCGATCACCTCCGCCCTTTTTGTGATCGGGAAGTTCGCCATCGGGCTTTATCTCGGGACGAGCGAGGTCGGCTCCGCCTACGGCGCGGCCGGTTCGCTGATCATCGTGTTGGTCTGGATCTACTACTCCAGCCTGATCCTGTTCTATGGCGCCGAGTTCACCCAGGTGTGGTCGACCCGTTCCGCGCGGGCGGACGAGCGATCACTGCGCCCTCCACGGACCACCGATGAAGGCGCAACCGAGCCGAACGAGACGCTTCCGCCTGCGGGCCTGGTGTGGGTCGGCATCATCCTGGTGGTGAGTTGGCTGCGGAGCCGTAGGACGGCGACCAACACGCGACTCGCCATTCGTCGCTGAGGCGCTCGCAACCGAGGCGGGCTGGATGGCGCCTGACCGCCATCGGTAGTCTCGGCGGATGACTGAGCGAGCGACGGTTATCGACTGGTTGGTCGACCCTGAACGTTCCGATCCTTCGATTCGGTGGCAGGTCATGCGTGATCTGCTCGGTGCGCCGCAGTCCGACTGGGAGGCGGAGCGGGCCAAGGTGGAGACGGAAGGCTGGGGTGCCCGGCTCCTCTCCTTCCAGGACGATGACGGCCAGTGGGCGGGTGGCGCCCACTTCCCGGCTAACTACGTCTGGGGCGGTGACGAACCCGGTCAGCCCTGGACATCCACCTCCCACTCGCTTGCCCAGCTGCGCGAGTTCGGTTTCGACCCGGCGGCGGATCGGGCGCGGCGCATGGTCGAGCTGATCGGCGCCAATGCGCGGTGGGAGCATGCGAGCCAGCCATATTGGAATGGCGAGGTCGAGCCCTGCATCAACGGCGCGGTCGTCGCCAACGGCACCTACTTCGGCGTCGACATGACCCCGGTGGTCGACCGGCTCGTCGGCGAGCGGCTGGAGGACGGCGGGTGGAACTGCGAGGCGGAGAACGGCTCGACCCGATCGTCGTTCGACAGCACCATCAACGTGCTCGAAGGGCTGCTGGAGTTCGAACGGGCCACGGGCGGGATGCCGGCCTCGCGCGAGGCGCGTCGTTCCGGCGAGGAGTACCTTCTCGAGCGGGCGCTGTTCCGTCGACTCAGCACGGGTGAGCCCGCCGACGAGCGGTACCTTCTGTTTCTCCACCCCAATCGCTGGCATTACGACGTGCTCCGGGCACTCGACTACTTCCGTGCCGCCGCCGTGCAGACTGGCGGGTCGCCCGATCCGCGGTTGGGTGAGGCCATCGACCACCTCCGCTCCCGACGGCTCGATAACGGCACCTGGCCACTCGATTGGAACCCGACGGGCCGGACCTGGTTCGACGTCGACGACGGCCAAGGCCAGCCCTCGCGGTGGGTGACCCTGCGGGCGATGCGCGTGCTCGACTGGTGGGATGGATCGACTCCACCGGCGTGAGACGCCGATCGGACATCCGCCGCGGCGGGTCGCGGCGCTGGGAATGCCTGCCTCGTCAACCGCTGGTGAGCGAATCGCTCAGCGCATCCAGTGTGTGGCTCATCGCCGGTCGCATGTCGCGATGCTGGGGCAGCAGCCACCCATAGATCGCCTTGAACGGACCGACCGGGAACTTGGTGATCTCGTAGGAATGCCTGACCAGGGTCCGCTCGCCGGCGGGGACCAGGTCGTAACGCCAGGTCGTGGAGTCCATGCGAGTCACGTCCCAGCGCTCCGGCACGGTCCGGAAGGCGAAGACCCGTCCGGGGCTCGCCTCGACCACCTCGCAGACCCTGCTCCACCGGGCAAGTCGCCAGCGGTTGTAGCCGCGGAACCGGGCTCCGACGGTCACGTGCTGCGGGTCGCCGCCCAGCCACTCGGCGCGCCGGCACTCCTCGCTCCGCTCGCCCGTCGACGTGACGTCGGTGACCTTCCGGTAGATCGCATCCGGGTCGGCGGCGATGAGCCGCTCGACCGAACCCGATCTGAGCCATTGCCGAGACATCGTCAACTCCGGGTTGCGATCGCGGACGGGGCGACGGTTGATCGCCACGCCGGACGCTAGTAGGAGCCAACCGCCGGCCGACGGGGGGGGTGTCGCCAACCCTGGGTTCAGGAGTTCCGCGGTCAGGGGGCGAGGCGCTCGCGCACCCAGCCGTCGGCGGTGGCGCGATAGCGGAGGCGGTCGTGCAAGCGGCTCTTACGC
>CAZCRP010000073.1:0-10467 GCA_964501055.1 uncultured Acidimicrobiaceae bacterium | reverse complement strand
GTCGGTCCGGCCCTCATGTTCGCCCTCGCCTGGCTGTTGCTCCCCGATCTGCCCGAGTACCGGACCGGCCTGATCATCATCGGACTCGCCCGCTGCATCGCCATGGTCCTCATCTGGAACGACCTCGCCTGTGGGGACCGCGAAGCGGCGGCGGTCCTCGTCGCCATCAACTCGGTGTTCCAGATCGCGGCGTACGCCGTCCTCGGCTACTTCTACCTCCAACTCCTCCCCGGCTGGCTCGGGCTCGACACGGCCACCCTGGACGTGACGATGGGCGAGATCGCCAGGATCGTCCTCGTCTTCCTCGGCATCCCGCTGGCGGCCGGCTACCTGACTCGCCGCTGGGGCGAGCGAGCCCGCGGAGTCGAGTGGTACGAGACCCGGTTCCTTCCCCGGCTCGCCCCGTGGGCTCTCTACGGCCTGTTGTTCACGATCGTCATCCTCTTCGCGCTCCAGGGTGAGACCATCACCGCGCGACCGCTGGACGTCGCCCGCATCGCCCTCCCGCTCCTCGCCTACTTCACGCTGATGTGGGGTTTGTCGTTCGCGCTCGGTTTGCGCCTGAGGATGTCGTACCCGAAGAACACGGCCGTCGCGTTCACGGCCGCCAGCAACAACTTCGAGCTCGCGATCGCCGTGGCCATCGGCGTGTTCGGCGTCACATCGGGCGAGGCGCTGGCCGGGGTCGTCGGGCCCCTGATCGAGGTTCCCGTCCTCGTGGGTCTCGTCTATGTCGCGCTGTGGGCCCGTCGCCGTTTTTACCCGGTCCTGGACGCGAGACGCAGTTGAGCTCGCGGGGCCCAGGTCGGTCACCGTGCGACCCGTCGCGGATGCGGAGCGCGCCTCAGTCTCTCTGCGCCCGATAGACCCTGACCTCGACCCGCTCGAGTGTGACGAGGCCGTCACCGATCATCTCGTCGAGCGCCGGAAGCACCGACTCGATCTTCTCGGCGGTGTCAACGCACTCGATCACGATGGGCAGGTCATCGGACAAACGGAGAATGTGCGCGGTGTGGAGCCGGCTCGACTTGCCGAACCCCTCGATGCCGCGGAGCACCGTCGCCCCGGCCAGACCTTCACGACGAAGGGTCGCGACGATCGCCTGATACAGGGGTCGGCTGTCGTGCGTGTCCGACTCGCCGATGAAGATCCTCAGCAGACGGGCATCGGCGTCACGGTCCATGGTCACTTCCCTTCCTCACGTCAGGCTATAGCCCCCGAACGCCAGGGCGACCCCTGCCACGAGTGTGGCGGTGAGATTGAGCGCCGCCCTCGGCCGCAGCGGCGGGATCCCGAGTCGCACGGTCTCGATCATCCACGTGGAGAATGTCGTGAAGCCGCTCAGCACGCCGACCGCAACCGTGGCGCCCAGCGATCCGGGGGCGCCCCGACCGGCGGCCAGCCCGACGAGGAAGGCACCGGTCAGGTTGACGGCAAGGGTGCCGATTGGGAAGTCAGACCCGCTGTGACGCTGGACGAGACCCGCGACGACGTATCGGCAGAGGGCTCCGACCGCGCCGGCGAGGGTGATGACCACCATGCTCATCCCATCACCGACCCGACCCGCTGTCCCGCGAGCGCCAAGCCCAACCCACCGACGATGGAGGCGAGCACGTACCCGCCGGCCACCAGCGGACGGCCTCCCTCGAGCAGGTGCACCACCTCGATGCTGAGGGCGGAGAAGGTCGTGAACGACCCGAACACGCCCACTGCCCAGAACTGGAGAGACCACCGCGCCGTGGTGGCTCGCTCGCGACGAGCGAGGTAGAGGCCGAGCAGCAGCGCCCCCGTCAGATTCACGATCAGCGTGGCGGTCGGGAAACTCCCGGAGGTGGCGGGCAGGCTCTGGCTCAGACCCGCCCGCGCAGCCGATCCCACCAGTCCACCGGCTACCACCGCCCCCCACGGCCCGGCAGTCATCACCGGTCGGGGCAGGGGGGCAGGGTCACGCCGTGATGACGGCGGTTCTCTCATGACTCAGACCCGGCCGAGCTCACGGTGGTGATGATGTGCGTGATGATGCGGGCGAAGGTAACCCGACCCGCCGCGCTTCGAGATCAGGAGGACGGAGGAGGCGCCACATCGACACCGGCTGTCCTCGACGACCGGCCCAGCATTTACGCTGACCGCCATGCGGACCGCAGGACATGACACGAAGCGGGGAACGGGCCATGTTCGGTGAGAACTCCGTTCCGAGCATCCTCGCGGGCCACGCCGCCTGGGTGCTCGTCGTCGCGTTCGCCTTGTCGCTGGCGTACGAGGTGTGGCGGGCCTTCACGGGGAACTCGGAGCACGACTCGAAGCGCACTTTGCTCACACAGGGTGCCGTGCTCTACGGAGCGGCTGCGGTGGTCATCTGGCTCCTCTTCGCAGGCGTCACGTGGGCGGCGTGGGTCGGACTGGTCTTCTGCGTCCTGCTGATCGCGGTCTCGATCTTCTATTACAACCCTCGGATCATGATCGGGCGGGAACCGGGTCCGATCGACTGGTTCGAGGATCTGGTCTACACGGGCCTGCTGTTCGTGGCCGCCGCCCTGCTCCTGTACGAGGTGCTCGGCGCCACGCTGGAATTCCGCTAACCGGCCCGCGAGCACGCTCGGTCCTTCGTCAGCGCCGCACCCGGTGCATGTTCGGGTCGTACATCGGAGCGAGCGACGCCACCGCCGGATGGCGGGTCCCGGCGATGTCCACCTCCCACGCGCCGGCTGCCATCCAGTCGTCCTCCACCGGCCCGCCTGCCTCGATCATCGCCAGCCCTACCGAGCCGCCGAGGGTGTGCCCGTAGGAAGCGGACCGGACATATCCCACCTCCATCCCGTCGCGGACTACGACCTCGGCGTGGTGGAGCATCGGTTGCGGATCGGTCATGAGGACCTGAACGAGGGCTCGGTGAGGCGGGCCGGCGGCAAGCTGTCGCAGCAGGGCGTCACGACCGATGAATCCTCCCGGTTTGTCCTGCACCGCGAAGCGAAGCAATCCCACCTCCCCCAACTGGTCGGTGTTGTCGATGTCGTGGCCGTAGTCGCGGTACGCCTTCTCCATCCGCAGACTGCCGAGTGCCCTGAGACCCGCGGGGCGCAGGCCGTGCCTGCGACCCTCCTCCCACAGCCGGTCGTAGACGGCCCCAGCTGAAGCGGACGGGACGAACAGCTCGTAGCCCAACTCGCCGACATAGGTGATCCGCACGCACAGAACCTCGAGTCCGCCGATTTCGATGTGGCGGGCAGCGCGGAACGGGAAGCCCGCGTGGCTGACATCGTGCGTGGTCGCACCTGCCAGGATCTCCCGGGAGAACGGGCCCTGCAGGTTGATCTGCGCCAGCTCCGCGGACCAATCGGTGATCGTCACATCGCCCTCGGCGTGCCGCCGCATCCATGCCTCGACATGGCGGTGGGCGGTGTCGGTGGCAACGACGAGGAACAGCTCGGCATCCAGCTTGGTCACCGTGAGATCGGCCTCGAGCGTGGCGCCTTCGTTGAGCCACTGGGTGTACACGATCGTTCCGGCGTCTCCGTCGACACGGCTGGTCGACAGCCGTTCCAGCAGTCCCCCGGCCGCAGCCCCCGACACCCTGAACTTGGACATGAACGACATGTCCATGAGCACCGCCGCGTTCCGAGCTGCCTGGTGCTCCGATCGCCAGTGGTCGAACCAGGAGGGACGACCCCACGTGAGAGCGCCCGGGTCGGGATCCGAGCCGGGAGGCGCGTACCAATCCGGCGACTCCCAGCCGCTGACCTCACGAAAGCAGGCACCGTGCGCGCGGAGCCGACCGTGCAGCGGCGAGAGCATGGTGTCGCGCGCCGTCTGCGGCATCCGACCTGGGAAGTGGGTCTGGTACACCATCCCCAGCATCTCGACGGTCCGCTGCCGCCGATAGTCGGCTGTCAACTGGTGGGGGCGGAGCCGGTCGACGTTGATCCCCGTGACGTCCACATCGGGACGGCCCTCGACGATCCAGCGCGCCACGACCTGGCCGATTCCACCGCCGGTGAGGATTCCGATGGAGTTGAGCCCGGCCGCCACGAAGTAGTTACGGAGCTCCGGCGCCTCGCCCACCACCGGGGCGAGATCGGGAGTGAAGCTCTCCGGTCCGCAGAACAGCTTGCGGATTCCCGTCTCCAAGGCCACCGGGACCCGCCCCATGGCCTTCTCCAGATACGGTCCGATCCGGTCCCAGTCGGGCGTGATCTCGCCGAACGCGAACCCATCGGGGATCCGTTCCACCATCCACGGTGCACAGGTCGGCTCAAAGAGTCCGATCATGAGCCCTCCCACCTCTTCCCGGTAGTAACCATGGGAGGCGGGGTCCTCGATCACCGGCCAATCACGGGAGATTCCGGGTATCTGCTCGGTGATGAGGTAGTAGTGCTCGGCGGCCTGGAGCGGGATGACCACGCCATGATCCTCTCCCAGCTGGCGGGCCCACATGCCGGCGCAGTTGACGACGTATTCGCACTCGATGGCACCGTGGTCCGTCGCCACCCCGGTCACTCTGCCATTCAGGGTCCGAACCCCGGTCACCGCCACGCCTTCGACGATCCTGACACCGAGCTTGCGAGCGCCGGCTGCGAGCGACATCGTGACGTCCGCCGGGTTCACCCTTCCGTCCCCCTCGACGTGGAAGCCGGCGAGGATGTCGTCGGTGCGGGCCAGCGGGAAGGCCTCGGCAACGTCGCGGGGGGAGACCTCGGTCACCTCCACCCCACAGTGGCGGTTGAAAGTGGCAACCCGGCGATACTCCTCGAGTCTGTCTCGATCGGCTGCCAGCTCGATGAAGCCGACCGGCGCGAAGCCGGTGGCGAGCCCGGTCTCCTTCTCGAGACGCGAGTACAGGTCGCGGGTGTAGCGCCGCAGCCGGGTCGAGGTCTCCGAGAGCGAGCCGAAGGTGACCATCAGACCGGCCGAGTGCCAGGTCGTACCCGCCGTGAGACGTTCGCGCTCCACCACGACGACGTCGGACCAGCCACTGTGTGCCAGGTGATAGGCCACGCTCGCACCGATCACACCACCCCCGATCACCACCACCCTGGCGCGGTCGGGTACGGGTGGCGAGGAGGCGGTCAATGGATCATGCGGGCTGACGATCGCCGGAGGCTAGTGAGTGACTTCAGCCGCCATCAGGTCTAAGCGGATGCCCCTCCTTCCGGCTGATGTCCGTTTTCCGTCACACGAGCGCCATAGGCTCGCCGGGCATGACAGACCTGCCTGTGGAGATCATCAGGAGTGACCGCCGCAAGCGGACGCTGCAAGCCTCGGTGGTGGCAGGCGCCATCCAGGTGCGGGTCCCGGCCGGCCTGCCACCGGAGGAGGAACGACGCCTGGTCGACGAGTTGGTCAGGAAGCTGCGCCGCAAGGTGGAGGCGGGGGCCGTCGACCTCGCGGCCCGCGCCTCGGTGTTGGCGCGTCGCTACCGCCTCCCGCAACCCTCCGAGATCTCCTGGTCCGGTCGTCAGCACCTGCGGTGGGGCTCTTGCACGCCGGCCCACGGCGCCATCCGCATCTCCAGTCGACTGGCGTCGGTGCCGGGCTTCGTGCTCGATTACGTCCTCGTCCACGAACTCGCCCATCTGGAGGTGGCTGGTCACGGCGCCGACTTTCGGGCGCTGGAAGCTCGCTACGAACTGGCGGAACGTGCCCGCGGCTATCTCATGGCCCTCGGACACGGCGCACAGCTCGACCCGCCGACGGACGGGACGGAAAGGGGATGACTGCGATCCATGGTGGGGCGAGGGGCCCCGCGGACTCGACCGCCGCCAGGATCGCCGACGCATTCGCCGGCATGGGCCTTGAGGTGATGGGGGTGTCTCTTGGTGGCTCCTGGGCTTGGCTGCTGTCGGGTCGACGATGCCCGCACCGGGGCCGCGACGCTCAACACGCTCGCCGACCGTCACCGCATGCCACGCGCATGAGTCCGCTCAGATGGCCCCGCGGAGGCCTGAGGCCTCCGCCACCTTCGCCACCGCCAGCACGTAGGCGGCGTCCCGCATCGCCACCCGTCGGTCCGCAGCCACCTCGCTGACCTCGCGGAAGGCGGCGATCATGCGCGTGGTCAGCCGATCGACCACGTCCGCCTCGTCCCAGCGGAACTGCTGAAGGTTCTGGACCCATTCGAAGTAGCTGGTCAGCACGCCGCCGGCATTGGCGAGGATGTCCGGCACGATCGTCACCCCTCGCTCCACCAGTTGGGCATCGGCCCAGGGGGTGACAGGGTGGTTGGCTCCTTCGACGATGAAGGGGGCGACCACATCATCGACGTTGTCGCGGTGGATGACCTCTCCGATGGCAGCAGGGAGGAGGACATCGACAGGCAGGGTCAGGACGGAACCGGCATCAAGCGCCTCGACCCCACGCATGCCATGGATCGTCCCGAGCTTGTGCCGATGTTCGACGAGCGCCGGGATGTCGATGCCGCCGCCGGAATAGACCGTGCCGTGCTCGTCTCCCACCGCCACCACCGAGAAGCCGCGGTCGTGTGCGATGCGGGCAGCCCACGAGCCGACGTTGCCGAACCCCTGCACCGCCATCGTCGTTCCGTCCGGTGAACGACCGGCTGCGGCCAGCACTTGTTCGGTGACGATCACGCAGCCGCGTCCCGTCGCCGCTTCCCGTCCGTGCGACCCGCCGACCGGGATGGGCTTGCCCGTCACGACGCCGGGGCTCCACCCGTTGAGCTGGGCGTATTCGTCGACGATCCAGGCCATCGTCTGTGCGTTCGTGTTCACGTCGGGGGCGGGGATGTCGCGGTGATCTCCGATGATGGCGGCGATCGCCCGGGTGTATGCCCTGGTCATGCGTTCCTGTTCCGCGAGGCTCATCTCGGAGGGGTCGACCACGATCCCTCCCTTCGCACCGCCGAAAGGGACGTCCACGACCGCCGTCTTCCAGGTCATCAGGGAGGCGAGGGCCCGCACCTCCTCGATGTCCGCCAAGGGGTGATAGCGGATCCCGCCTTTGAACGGACCGCGCGCCGAGTTGTGCTGCACCCGATAGCCGATATAGACGTCGAGTCCTCCGCCATCGCGTCGGAGTGGGACCTCGACCCGCAACTCCGCAGCCGGCATTCGCAGCATCGCGCGGGTCGACTCCGGGACCTCGTTGATGTCGGCGGCTCGTTCGAATGAGTAATTGACGGCCTCCATCGGGCCCATGTGCTCGCGCAAGCCGTGCTCGTGGAACATCCGCCGAAGCTAACACCTGGCCAGCGGGGCGAGAGGGCTGTCGGCCGACGAAGGGGACTGCCCGCGCGCTTCTCCTGCGTCGTAACCGATACGGGATGTGCCTGCAGTCGCCTAGCGGAGTCGTGCGGCGGCGGTGCTCACCCCGTCCAGTCGAGCCAGTTCTCCCCCGCGGCCACCGCACCCCACAGCAGGAGCGCGTTGGCGATCGGCACCAGCGGCGCCGCCAGCGGATGACGACGGGCAGTGGACACGAGATACGCCCCAGCGGCGAGCCATAGCCCGACCAACCCCACGATCGCCCATGGCGGAACTGAGATCAATCCGATCGCGGCCACCGTGAAATACCCGACCACGACTTGGAGCGTGCCGGCCACCACCCAGGCTGCGGTCGCTCGCAGGCGGTGCCGGCGGTCGTTCGATTCGGTTCGTGCGGTGTGCGTCATCTGAGTTCCTCCGTATGCCGCGCCGGGCGGAATTTCCGCCCGCGCCGTCCGTCTGACGCCGGGCGGCACGGCGAGGTTCCATGCCTGGGCAAGCCGCTATGCCGCGTCATCGTTTCCATCGTCAACCGCGTTCGGGGTTGGCCGGATCCTCTCCCAGCGGTCTCGCAACGTGGGTCTCGGGGGCGGGGGTCCGCCGGGATAGGGGTCCTCGTCCACCAGTTTCGCCCGCACATAGTCGAACACCTCCCGGCCGGTGGCAACGACCGGCACCGCCACGATCGCGCCCACCACTCCCGCCGCGCTGAACCCGACGAGGATTCCGATGAGGATGGCGAGAGGGGAAACCGCCACTGCTCCGCTCAGGATGCGGGGCGTGATCAGATTGCTCTCCAATTGCTGGATGAGGGTGTATGCGCCCACCACGATCAGTGCGAACACCACGTTCCCGACATCGAGGCGGTCCGAGCCTTGCACCAGGGCCACCAGCGCTGCCACGAAACCGGCGAAGATCGGGCCGAACGTGGGGATGACGTTGAACAGGCCCCCGATCACCCCGAGCACGAGCGCCCCTGGCACGCCAAGCGCGAAGAGGACGGTGGTCGTGAGAATCCCGACCACGACAGCCACGGTGAGTTGTCCACGCAGGTAATCGGTCCAGACCCGGCCGATGCGTGCCCCGAGGATCCGTACCTCCGGCACGAACGCAGGTGGCACGAGTTCATACCACCTGCGCCGAGCCTCCCGATCGACCGACGCTGACAGGTATACCGAGATGACGAGCGCCAGCAGTGCCGAGGTGAGGAACGCCACCACCCCGCTGAACAAGGCCGATGTCACCGCCCACGCGCCACCGAACACCACCGCGTAGTCGATATCGAGGCCCTGACCGTTGGCGAGCGCGTCGATCAGCGGGTCAATCGAAGAACTCAGGTCCACCGCCGATCCGAACACGGCGAAGGTGCGAAGCGACTCGAGGGTGGCGACAGCCCAGGCGCTCACCTCATCCAGGATGGTGGGAAGATCGAGCGCCGCGGCGGACTTGGCGAGCGCGGGAATGAACAGGACCGGGATGGCGACGACCGCACCCACCAACAACACGTAGACGGTGGCGACCGCGGCCCCTCGCGGCATTCGGAGGCGACGCTCGAGGAGGCTGATGAGCGGAGCGAGCATCAACGCCAGGAGGGCCCCCAGCACCAGCGGCGTGAGAATCCTCCTGGCGAGGTACACCACGAACAACGCGACGAACACCAACCCGACCGCGGCGAGGCGCTTGGTGGGAAGAGACCAGGACGGGGGCATCCGGCAGCGTACACAGGCATGGGAAGACCAAGCGGACGCCGCACCCGCGCCACTCGCCCTTGCGTGGGATGTCACGCCCGCCTGGGCGGGCCGGATCAGACGCCGAGGACGGCACGGACGACCTCGGGGTCCTTCGCCAGGTCGCCGGCCTCGCCCTCGATAACGATGCGGCCCTCGGCCAGCAGATACGCCCGCGTCGAGATCGCGAGCGCCCTGGACACATTCTGTTCGACCAGCGCGACACTCACGCCCTGCGCCCGGATCGTCTCGATGACCTCGAACACCTCGTCCACGATCACCGGCGCCAGCCCCAACGACGGCTCATCCATGAGGAGCAGGTGCGGACGGGCCATGAGCGCACGGCCGATCGCCGCCATCTGTTGCTCTCCTCCACTGAGATTCCCCGCGAGCTGACCCGCTCTCTCGCCGAGACGGGGGAAGAGGGTCAGTACCCACTCCATCGTTTCGGAGCTGACGGATCGCGCCCGGCGGTTGTAGGCACCCAGTTCGAGGTTGTCCCGCACCGTCAGACCGGGGAACAGCCGGCGGCCCTCGGGGACGATCGCCATCCCCTCCCGGCACAGGCGATGGCCGGGCAGATGGGTGATGTCGACGCCGTTGAAGGTGATCCGGCCGCTCCGCGCCCGCAGGATGCCCATCACGGCGCTGACGAGCGTCGACTTGCCCGCTCCGTTCGAGCCGACGATGCACACCACCTCGGCCTCACCGATGGACAGTGACACATCCCACAACGCCTGGGCATCGCCGTAGAACACGTCGAGGTCAGTCACTTCCAGCATGGGCCTCACTTCCCAGATAGGCCGCCACGACGGCCGGATCGCGCATCACCTGGGCGGGATCTCCTTCGGCCAGCTCTCGGCCCTGGTCCAGCACCACCATCCTGGTGGCAAGCTGATTGACGACCCGCAGCAGGTGCTCGACCAGGACGATGGCGACGCCGGACTGGTGAATGCGGCGCACCACGTCTACCGCATTGTCGATCTCCACCGGGTTGAGACCCGCCAGGGCCTCGTCCAAGAACAGCAGAGAAGGCTGGGTGGCCATCGCTCTGGCCATCTCGAGGAGCTGGCGCTCGTGGAGATTGATCTCGCCGGGGAAAGCGGCGGCCCGCTGATCGAGCCCCACCAGGACGAGGAACTCTTCGGCGGCCGCCCTTGCCGCTTCCAAGCCGCGCGGCTGACGGCCGAACATGATGGCGATGGCGACGTTGTCACGCAGGGTGAGGGATGGGAAGGGACGCGGGATCTGGTATGTGCGAGCGATCCCCAGGTGCACGATGCGATGGGGGGCGAGACCTGCCAAGTCGGTCCCGTTCATCGTGATCCGGCCACCGGTGGGAGGAAAGGTCCCCGAGACCACGTTGACCAGTGTCGTTTTTCCCGATCCGTTCGGCCCGACCAGCCCGACCAACTCCCCTTCCGCCACCTGCAGCGACACCCCCTGCAGCGCCTGCACGCCGCCGAACCGTTTGGTGACGCCTTCGGCGACCAGCACCGGCCGGCCGACGGCGGGGGCCGTCC